>CAZPPW010000099.1:0-2517 GCA_964588595.1 uncultured Marinilabiliaceae bacterium | reverse complement strand
CATCGTCTCTACGCCGAAGGCGTGCTAACCCACGGTCGGTGTAAAGACGTTGCCCGCATCGTCTCGCCCCCCTACCCCCTCCTAAACCTGCCCGTCACGACAATAACAACAAGCGTCAAAAGCTCCGAAACCGGAACCGTGAGCCACAAACCAACCTTCCCTAAAAGATGCGGCATGATAAGGCTCAGCACAAAAACAAGCACGAATCCGCGGAGAAACATATATATCGATGCCGACTTGCTCCTCTCGATACTCTGCAAATAACCTATCAAGACAATGTTGAGCGTCAAGAACACAAACGCCAAGGCAAATATCGGCAACCCCTCTTTCGCAAGAGCGTAAGCAGGCGTCGTGGTGTCAAGAAACACCGCCGACATTGCCCCGCCAAACACAGCCGTGACAATCGACACGAGTACTCCCGTGCCAATAGCCACTATCACGTCAAGCCTGAACATCTGACCCACACGCCCCGTCTGCCCGCTACCATGATTGTAACTGACTATCGGCATCGACGATTGCGCAATCGAGTTGGCAAACATGAACACCATAGGCATAAGATAGCAAGCCACACTGAAAGCCGCCACACCATCCTCACCAAGCATGCTGATAAACATATAGTTACCAACAATGAGCATAAACGATATGGCAAAATCGCCAATCAACGCCGGCGCCCCTATCTTCGCCATAGTGAATATGTCGTGCAACGTCTGCCGCAGATGATGCCGCAAGTTAGGCCGCACGAGTTTGACATCCTTAGCGAAAAATATGAAATATATAATGGCGAGAGTGACACCCACAACGCCCGATATCGACGTCGCAAGAGCCGCACCTCCAATGCCCCACCCAAAGGGAAACACAAAAAGGTAGTCCAGGACTATGTTGAGCAGCGAAGGCACCACATTAGTCATCATCGCATAGCGCGGCGAACCGTCAAGGCGTATCAAGAACATACCCGCCACCATCGGGGCGAAGCAGAGCATGCCGACCGAAAGCCACTGAAGATAGTCTGTGACGTAAGGCAGAAGCACATCCGAACCACCAAAAATATAGCACAACTGCCGAGGGAAAAGCAACACGGCAATGCCTATAACCCCACCCACAGAGAAGGTGGTCACAAGCGTCTGCGTGGCGCACAGCGAAACCTTATGCTTATTGCCATGCGAAAGGGCTATCGCCCCCACAACCGACGCGCCACCTCCCATCATCAGCCCCACACCCGTGGCAAGCATAAACACCGGGGCGGCCACATTGACAGCTGCCAAGGCGTCCGAACCCACACCATGACCCACAAAAGCTCCGTCCGCCACATTAAGTATGGCGGAAAACATAAGGCTCAAAAGTGTAGGGAAGAAATATTCCACAAAGAGGCGGCCAATAGGCGTCTGGCCAAGGTCGAGAGTCTTCTTTCCCATAATCACAAGGGTTAAAAGTTATACATCCCACCGCCTCCCGTAGGGCCAGTGTGCAAAATTTAAGTGCCGCGAAGGTAGGTCTTAATATCCGAGATGGCAAATTTTCAATATCCGCAAGGCAATGCGCACATCGTGACATTTAAGAGCCGTTCGCACCCGAAAGCCAAAAAAAGTTTAATAGACGCTGAGATTAGGATTAATATAGTAATTTTGAAGTGTTATGAGTGCGCCATGAGAGAGTATGGCGCACGAGACGAACGGAAACCTTAAACTAATAATACAATGGTCAATTTCAAGGATCTTGGTCTCGTGAACACCCGTGAGATGTTCAAGAGGGCAATCAACGGTGGTTGGGCTGTGCCAGCTTTCAACTTCAACAACCTCGAGCAGCTTCAGGCAATCATCACTGCATCTTCGAAACTCAAGTCGCCTGTCATCCTTCAGGTATCGAAGGGCGCACGCAACTACGCCAACGCCACACTCCTGCGCTACCTCGCCGAGGGCGCAGTGGCCTACGCTAAAGAGCTCGGATGCGAGCATCCCGAGATTGTTCTCCACCTTGACCATGGTGACAGCTTCGAGCTCTGCAAGAACTGCGTCGACATGGGCTTCTCCTCTGTCATGATCGACGGCTCCGCTCTCCCATACGAGAAGAACATTGAGTTGACAAAGCAGGTCGTCGAGTACGCCCACAAGTACGACGTCACCGTCGAGGGTGAGCTCGGTGTCCTCGCTGGCGTCGAGGATGAGGTTCAGGCCGAGGAAAGCCACTACACCAAGCCCGAGGAAGTCATCGACTTCACCTCCAAGACCGGTGTCGACTCACTCGCCATCTCCATCGGCACAAGCCACGGCGCTTACAAGTTCAAGCCCGAGCAGTGCACCCGCGACCCCAAGACCGGCCGCCTCGTTCCTCCCCCATTGGCATTCGACGTCCTCGACGCTATCATGAAGCAACTCCCTGGCTTCCCCATCGTACTCCACGGCTCCTCTTCTGTACCTCAGAAGTACGTCGACATCATCAACCAGTATGGTGGCAAACTCCCCGACGCTGTCGGCATCCCCGAGGAGCAGCTCCGCAAGGCAGCCAAGAGCGCCGTCTGCA
>CAZPPW010000098.1:0-2710 GCA_964588595.1 uncultured Marinilabiliaceae bacterium | reverse complement strand
GTAGTTTGTGTTTCCGCTGTTGCCACACCCGTCATTTTGAGTACGAGGACGAGGGGGTTGCCACGATACCACTTGTTGTTCGCTGTCGCTCCGACTGTTAGTTTGAGCACGCCTTACGGCGTAGAGACGATGTGGACATCGTCTGTACAACTGCAGGTTGCCGTTAGGGGAGAGACGTTCCAGGCAACGTCTTTACACACGCCTTACGGCGTAGAGACGCCGCGGGCGGAGGGCTTTACATGGGGGAGTTGCTTGGGAGGGTTAGCACACCTTTCGGCGTTGAGGGGATGGGGACATCGTCTGTACAACTGTTAGTTTTGGTACGCCTTCGGCGTAGAGACGCCGCGGGCGGACGTCTCTACATGGGTGGGTTGCATGGGTGGGTTGCAGTGGTGAGTAAAAAAAATGTAGAGACGTGGGGGGCGTCTCTACATGGGGTTTATGGCTACTTGTGGATGTGGGTTTTAGATGAAGATGTATTTGAGGATGAAGAGGATGGCGAGGATGACGAGAGTGGGGTTGAGTTTGCTCCAGTTGAGTGAGATGGCGTTTATGGCGACGTAGGCGATGACGCCGCAGAGGATGCCGTCGGAGATGCTGTAGGCGAGTGGCATCATGATGAAGGTGATGAAGGCGGGTATGGCGTCGGTGTATTCGTTGAGGTCGATGTCTTTGATGGGGGCGAGCATGAAGAGACCGACGATGACGAGCACGGGTGTTGTGGCGGCGGAGGGTATGGCGAGGAAGAGTGGGGCGAAGAAGAGCGCGATGATGAAGCATAGTGCGGTGGTGAAGGAAGTTAGTCCGGAGCGTCCGCCTTGTGCTACGCCTGAGGCGCTTTCGACATAAGTGGTGGTGGTGGAGGAGCCGAGGCATGCTCCTGCCACGGTGGCTACGGCATCGGCCATGAAGGCTTTGTCGAGGTCGGGTATGGTGCCGTCTTTGCGCATCATGCCGGCTTTGGTGCATACGCCGACGAGTGTTCCCATGGTGTCGAACATGTCGACGAAGAGGAAGGTGAAGACGATGACGAGCATGTCGAGGGTGAAGATGTTCTCGAACTGGAATTGGCAGCATATAGGTGCTACGGAGGGGGGCATGGAGAAGAGGCCGTCGAGTGTGGTGAGACCCATGGGTATGCCGATGAGGGTGGTGACGATGATGCCGATGAGGAGTGAGCCTGGGACTTTCTTTATGACGAGGACGGCAGTGATGATGATGCCTATGATGCCGAGGAGTGCGGTGCCGGAGGTTATATGTCCGATGCTGACGAGTGTGGCACCGTTGTCGATGATTATGCCTGCGTTTTTGAGGCCTATGAAGGCTATGAAGAGTCCGATGCCGGCACCTATGGCTCGTTTGAGAGAGGCTGGGATGCAGTCGACGATGAGTGAGCGTATTTTGGTGACTGTGAGTATGATGAAGAGTATGCCTTCGATGAGTATGGCGGTTAGCGCGAATTGCCATGAGTAGCCCATGGTGAGGCATACGGTGTAGACGAAGAAGGCGTTGAGGCCCATGCCTGGGGCGAGAGCGAAGGGTTTCTTGGCGTAGAGGGCCATGACGAGGGTGCCGACGATGGCGGCGAGTGCAGTGGAGGTGAACACGGCGTTGGTGTCCATGCCCTGGTCGGCGAGCGCAGCGAAGATGCTGGGGTTGACGGCGAGGATGTAGGCCATGGTGAGGAAGGTGGTGACACCGGCCATGATTTCGGTGCGCACGTTGTTGGTGGCGGGGTCGAAGCCGAATATTTTTTGTAACATGGTTTGTTGAGTTATAGGGGGTTAGTTGTTAGAAGTCCCATTTGACGCCGAGGCAGGGTCGGCATTTGAATCCGTTGGTGGAGCCGAAGTTGGCGGAGAGTTCTATCTCGGTGCCGATGTTGAGGTTGTCGATGTTGAGGTGTCGGCCGATGTTGTACCAGATTTGTGGCTCGGTGATGAAGACGGTTGAGGCTTGTGAGGCGTCGCCGTTGTCGTTGAAGGTTGTGTGGTCTTCCCACCAGAAGTCGGCGAATCCGTCGAATTTGAGGCCTTTGAGACCGAAGAGGTCGTTCATGGCCCATACGATGGTGAATTGTAGTGGGGCGTCGCTATCGGTGTCTTTGATGCGTTTGTAGAGGATTTGTATGGTGAGGGTGTTGCGGAAGTCTTGCGAGTGGATGAAGTAGTTGGCGCCGGCGAGGAAAGCGTTGTTTATGGGGTAGGATTTGGTGATGCCGCCGTCGTATTCGAGTTGTAGGCTTAAGGGAGAGAGTTTGGTTTGCTGCCAGAAGTTGAGGCATCGAGCGATCTCGGTGTAGGTGCCACCTTGTGCTACGTTGTGGCCGGCGACGTGCTGGTTGTAGTTGAAGTCGTGGTCGACGAAGAAGTAGGTGTTGCCCCACTTGTCGGCTTTGAACATTTCGAGGGTGAGGGTGGCGAATTTGCGGTCGTCGCCGAAGTCGTAGAAGAGTTGACCGTTGACTTGGGCTTTTGCCGCGAGGGAGGTCAGGAGGAGGATGGTTGTCGCCATTGCGACGTTGAGGTTTTTAAGTAGTGTTTTCATAAGTTGTAAGGTTGTGCGCGAATGTATGAAGTTTTTGGGGGATGGGGGCGTGAGGAGTGGGATTTAACAGTGAGGGGGGAGGTGGGAATGATGTGAGACGTTCCTGGCAACGTCTTTACATACGCCTGGCGGCGTTGAGGGGATGTGGGGCGGCGGGTGTACA
>CAZPPW010000097.1:0-2840 GCA_964588595.1 uncultured Marinilabiliaceae bacterium | reverse complement strand
CTCAACGCCACCCACATCCCCCCAAAAAACTCACCTCCTCTCCCACCTCACCCACACATCCTCACCCATCCGCTCCACACTCCGCAACACCAAAGGCACCACCGCCCGCTCACACTCTCCCGCCCCATCAAACGACGTCGTCATGCCACGACGACCATCTATCCCAGGACCAACCATCACACTCACCTCATCCACAAGACCCGCACGCACAAGCGACCCATTAAGGTGCCCACCACCCGTGCATGCCAACCGCTCCACACCAAACACCCCGCACAGCACCTCCAACGCCGCCGCCAAATCTACCCCCTCACGCCCCACAGCTATCCACGATATACCCTGACGCTTCAACGTCTCATGATACTCCCGCGCGCATGCCTCACTCGTCACGACCACCAGAGGCTTGCCATCACACCTGTCCGATGCCCACGTCAGCCTCCCATGCGTGTCCAACGCCACGACATACCCCTCCGCCTCCACTGCCTTATGCCACCCGCTCCTACCTATCGGCGTGACATCATGCGCCACAAACGGCTTCTCCGCGGCATAATGCATCTGCATCGTCACACGACCCATAATCTGCGATGGGCATCCCAACTGTGCCAAAGCGTCATAATAGGCGTCCGTCGGATCCAACTGTTCCGTCATCTCGCAGTCTATTCGCCCATCAACCGACTGCATCACGTGTACTACTACGTATGGTCTCATATTCACTCTCCCCTATAAATTTCTAATCCACTTCCTGACAGCCTCAACCGTCGCCTCCCTGTCATTCTGTGCCGTCGTGCCACGCAACGCAAGCCCCTTCAGCACCGTCGCCCCCGTGGCCTTGCGTATCTTCGACTCCGTGCCAGACAGCCCGCTCCCCTCATGCGTACAGAAAGGCACCACCGTCTTGCCCGCCCAATTATGCCTCTCTATGAACGTGTACACCGCCATCGGGCAGTCGCCCCACCAGTTAGGATAGCCAAGGAATATCACGTCATACCCCTCCACATCCGCGTCACCCTTTATCTCCGGGCGCACCCCCGCCTGCTGCTCTCGCTTAGCCTCGTCCACGCACATCCTGTAATCCGCCGCGTACGCCTCAACAGTCTCAATGTGAAACAGCGTGCCCCGCGTCTCCTCGGCTATGACCTCGGCCACCTTAGCCGTGTTGCCTACCGTAATCCTGCCCACGCCATAGTTCTCGTCTGCTCGCGAGAAATAGGCCACAAGCACTCTCTTGCCTTCCATATTAATGCTTCCGTTTTTATCCGTTCTGTTATCTGCGTTGCCATTTGCTCCAAAGGCGAACGTCCCCACAAGGAGCGCAACTATTGTCTTGACTATATTCATGCCACATATCTTTTTATCTTCACAAAGATAACACTCCCAAACTCCCCCCGCCATACCCATATTTCGGCTCTCATTACCCAAAATACATCGTAACTTCGCACTCGCTATATCGTCCTCAATGAAACACGACCTTACCGAGTGCCCCATCCTCACGGGCATCACCCAGTTCGCGCTCCCCTATATGTTGGCCTACTTCCTCCAGGTGCTCTATGGCCTGGCCGACCTCTACGTCATAGGCCTCTATTGCGATGCCGACGCCACAGCCTCCGTGGCCAATGGCGTTCAGGTGATGTATATGTTCACCGTCATCATGATTGCCCTCTCCATGGGAGGCACCGTGGGCATAGCCAAGGCCGTAGGTGCACGCGACAGCCGGTCTCTACTCCGCACCGTCGGCAACACCCTCACCCTCTTCCTCATCATCGCCCTCGCATGCTCCCTCATCATGCTAACCCTCCGCGACACCATCATTTCCGCCATCGGCACGCCCCACGAGGCCGTCAATGGCGCTGCCGACTACCTCACTATATGCTTCGCCGGCATCCCCTTCATCGTGACCTACAACATCATAGCCTCCATCTTCCGCGGACTTGGCGACACCCAGCGACCCATGTATTTCGTGGCCGTGGCATGCGCTGTCAATATCATCCTCGACTTCATCCTCATAGGTCATTTCAACATGGGCCCACGTGGCGCTGCTCTTGGCACGACTCTCTCCCAAGCCTTCAGCGTGGCCGTCGCCGTCTTCTATATGCGCCGCCATAGCGAGGTCTCCAAACTGCGCCTCGCCGATATGCGCCCCGACCGCCGCACCATGTCCTCCATACTCCGCATAGGCGTACCCGTCGCGCTCCAAGACGGCTTTATCCAACTCTCGTTCATGATTATCATGGTCATAGCCAATGGCCGTGGCATGGTCGACTCCGCCGCCGTGGGCATAGTCGAGAAGTTCATCGGCATACTCTTCATCATACCCTCCGCCATGCTCGCCACAGTCTCCGCCATGGGTGCCCAAAACATAGGGGCTGGCAAGCAAGACCGCGCCCGCGCCACACTACGCTCCGCCACCATCATCGCCGTATCCTTCGGCACCATCATCGCCTGCGTCATGCAACTCATTCCCGAGCATGTCGTCGCCCTCTTCACCAACGATGCCCAGGTCATCACCATGGGCGCGGGCTACCTCCGTGGCTACGTCTGGGACTGCGTCTTGGCGGGCATACACTTCTGCTTCAGCGGCTACTTCACCGCCTGCGGAATGTCGATAATATCCTTCGCCCACAACTTCACCGCCATCATCATCGCACGCGTCCCCCTCGCATACCTCGCCAGCGCATACTTCCCCACCACCCTCTACCCCATGGGACTCGCCACTTGCACCGGCTCCCTCCTCTCCGCCATCATCTGCATCACTGTCTACCTCCTCCTCCGCCACCGCAACAAAATATAACCCACGCCTGCACCCACACATGTAGAGACGTCCGCCCGCGGCGTCTCCCCTAAAC
>CAZPPW010000096.1:0-3031 GCA_964588595.1 uncultured Marinilabiliaceae bacterium | reverse complement strand
AAATCTAAATGAAAAAAAAATGAGAGTTGGCGCGAATTTTTATTTAGAGCGGTGAGAGGCGGAGGGTGTAAAGATTTGGCGTGAGTGGTTTACATGATTAAGGTATATGTTTGAATGATATGATGTTAGTAAAATGAATTAAACGGATTAGGGCAATGAATGACAACTAACTTTACTTCTGTGGATGTCAGACTTCAAGGTTGAACTTTGGTGTATTCTTATCTATGATGACGTAGTCCATAAAGGCGGCTCGTGCTCCTTCTCCATCGGTGTCGTCACGGTCTCCAATGACGAGAGTGTCAGAAGGGTCAGTGTTAAATTGCTTGGCTATTTCGACGAATGGGCGAGGCGCAGGTTTTAGTGCCCCCATCTCCTCGGCACTAAAGGCATGAATATGAGGGTCGGCGATGCCGATGGCGGCAAGGCGTGCGGCAGTATTAGAATAGTCGGAGAGGACGCATACGGTCTTGCCCTCTGAGATAAGGCGCTTCAGGAGGTCTATTGCACCAGGTCGTGCATCATAGTGCTTCTTGAGGATGGCGAGCATTGAGGGTAGATACTTGCCCTCATACCACGATTTTGCTTTTGTGGCGGAAATGTGTGAGGCTTGGGCAAGAAGTGTGACGAGCTCTTGGCGTAGTGCTTGCGCATTATGAAAGTCTTGACCTGCGAGCTTATGACGTACGTTGCGCTCTGCTTTGCAACGGAGAGCGTGCATGAGGTTGGCGAAGACAAGTCGAAGTGCGTAGCGGTGACCGTCGTAGAGTGTGTTGTCGAAGTCGAAAATGAAGAGTTTGTGGTCGTTGAGAGGTTTCTCGGAGTGTATGATGGGAGGGTGCGGGATTTTGACCATTGAGATAGTGGTTTTATTGTTGGTAAATAGAGATAAGAAAACCCCTCGGAGACTTTGATATATTTGTTGTTCCGAGGGGCTTAATGTGGTTCAGTTGATGGCTTACTTCATGATAAGCTTCTCAAACTTGGGATACCTCTTTTGGTCTTTGAGGAGAAGGAGCATAAGCTTGAACTGACCGTCGCGTGCGCCTTCTGCTATGCACTCTGCCTTGAACTTCTCGAAAGCGTTCTCTTCGAGGCGATGGGTGATAGGATCTTTCACGCGGAAAGAATCACGCTTGGCCTGATACTCGCAGTTGATGGTCTTGAGGTTAGCATCAACAGTCTTGGTGAAATTCTCGGCCTGCTCTTGCGAGGTGGCTTGGTCGGCGAACTCGTAGAAGAAGTGGTAGCCAGAGTATTCTGGGTCAGCGAAACCGATGAAGAACTTAGTCTTCATATTCATGGAGGCCTCAGCATCGTGGACAGCCTTGATGAACTGGCGCTCATGGAGTTTCTCGCCTGTGAGCGTTATGATGCCATTGACCTTCTGGATGAACTGGATGGTAGGGATTGTGCCGTCGAAGCCAGTTACTTCGATGAGGTCGTTCATGTTGTAGCGATAGAGGCCAGAGCATGTGGTAACATACATGCAGTAACGTTTGCCCTTCTCGAGCTGACCGAGGGAGAGGTATTCTGGGTTAGGGTTCTCGAGATCCTCTTCGCGGATGAACTCGAAGTAATGCATGTGGGCGAAGAGCGTGGTGTCGTCTTTCTCATTGAGTACGAGGCCAGCACGGCACTCTGAGGCGAAGTAGCCGAACTCGGGCATCTTGGTGTGCTCGGGGAAAGAGTCCTTGATCTTGTCAAGGTAGATCTTGGTGTTGCCGCAGTGCCACGTGTTGACTACGGCCATGTCGGGCCAATAGTGTTTGGGAAGAAGGCCAGCACCATACTTCTCTTTGAGTTCACGGAGTTCTTGAGCACGTGCGGGGTTCTTCTTCATGCGGCTCTTGAGCGCCTCACGTACATTCTCTGGAATATCAAGATCTTCCTTGAGTGTGCCGTTCTCGATATCTTTAACATAATCGTCGAAGAACTCATTGACATTGTTCTGCATCTCGACGATGGTGGACGGATTAGCCGTGATGAGGACTGTAGAGTTCATCTCGATGCCGAAGCGCATGATGGTGTAGTAGCGCGCACGGTAATCCTTGATCTCGAACACCTCGGCTGGCGAGGAGTAGGCCACCTTCACGAAATCTGGGCAGTTGGTGAAGGACACACCAGAGACTGAGCCAAACACGGTGCCGTCAGGAGCATATCCCTCGATAGCCTTGCCTACGATGGATACGACACCTCCAGCAAATGCATGCCTGTTGCAACGGATAAGACTCGAGAGCCACATCTTGTTCATGCGCCCATAGACATCATTGAAGTACTTGAAAGTGATGGGAATCCACTTGGGTTCACTTGTGGTGCCTGAAGTCGTGGCATACATCTTGGGCTTGCCAGGGAAGAGGATGTTAGCCT
This sequence comes from uncultured Marinilabiliaceae bacterium, assembly GCA_964588595.1. GTDB lineage: Bacteria > Bacteroidota > Bacteroidia > Bacteroidales > Marinilabiliaceae > W3P20-009. The sequence goes on along the minus strand of CAZPPW010000096.1, from coordinate 664 downwards.
CGCCGTGACGATGGCGGTCAATGAGGGGACGGAAGTCTTCGTAGTCGTTGATCTTGACGTTCTCCTTGTAGGCTTTGAACAGCTCGGCTGGAGTCTTGGCTTTGAGAATCTCGGCGAAGTCGTGAGCCTTGCCATATTCGGTATCCTTAGCATAATTGAGGATGCCACGGAGAGTCTTGTCTTGGGCTTTATCAACGTTGCGGGCGGCGCAGCGGAGCTTGAAACGCTCTATCATGCCCACAAAACCGATGGCGAAGTTGATCTTGTGCCATCCATTAATCCATTGTCCTTTCATGAATATACATTTAGTGAAGCAAAGTTACCAAGAGGCGTGTGCAAAAAAGGTCGTAGTTTTACTGATTTTGAGTGCGCTTAATAAGAAGAAAGGAACATGGATAGAGCATTTTGAGCCTTGGTGAGCATGACTTCCCATGCTTCGACGGAGTTGCTACCAATGATGTCACTGATATATTTGACGGACATCATGGGTTTGCAAAAAGCAGTAGCTGTCTGGGCAAGGGCGAAGGCCTCCATGTCGCACACGTCGCCATCGAAATGCCCTGTGGTGACAAAAGTATCGCCAGTATTGCACAGACATTGGCGTGCGTTGCGCTTCATGGTTTCGAAGAGTGGAATGCCATGTGAGTCAGGAGTGGCTTTGAAT
>CAZPPW010000095.1:0-3202 GCA_964588595.1 uncultured Marinilabiliaceae bacterium | reverse complement strand
GTGTTTCTCTTCCACCAAGCCCGTGTTTCTCTTCCACCAAGCCCGTGTTTCTCTTATCTTGACAATGCAAATATCAGCATTTTTAAATACATACGCAAGAATTATCTTAATTTTTTTTAATTGCCTACCCTTATTTAGAAACCGTATTAAAGTCTTACATCTATCTATCAGTCATTTAGGCACCATGAGCCTATTAAAAAACGTTACCCATGCTAAATAAAACCCCACGCCTCAGGTCTATCCCGAAGCGCAGGGCATTCTTGGTTTATCCGCCTACGGCACTAATGCCGTCTAAAAGCGGAAGCTGATCTTCAACTGTGGGTTGGCAAAGAACCGGAAAGTCTGATTCTTAGCAATATAGGGGTCTACATCCTTAGGATGCAGCTCCACCTGGCTATGGTGATACGACCCTGGGGCTACCTCGAAGCCCAAGATAAGACCCTTGAGCAACTCATATTCCATGCCGCCTATCACGTAACCCGAGGCTGTCCATATCCGCCCCGCATTTGTCTCGGGGAAGAATATGTCCTTCGAGTCATCGCCCGTATAAGGACGTGTGGTGCGGATGAAGCCGAACTGGCCACCAAGCTGCACACCAGTGTATAGGCCAATATGCTCATTGCTGGTCTTGAAGTGCCAGTTGAAACCCAACTGACCCATCATGTTCGTAGAGAGCCGTCCCTCGATATACCTTGATGCTGGCACCGCGTAACCATCGGCTTCGAGACCCTCCTCATAGTTCTTCGATGGCGTGTTGGCCAAGTCCATGGCGAAGAGGGCATTGATGCTGAAGTGTTCGGTGAGGAAGAAGCGCGACTGTATGCCGAGCATATTCACAAGGCTGTTGTTGCCCAGCTCACCGAGATTCAGGTAGTAGCCCGGGTCCTCGCTCTTGTTCTCGTCATCGCCCAGACCCAGTCCTGGCTTTGAACTTGCGCTGTACTCGGGTGTCAAGTACGCCGCCGTGCTCTGGTTGAACGTGTTGTTGTTACCCAGCACGAGCGAGAACTGCCACTGATGAGCCTCTTGCGCCTCTGCCGTCACGCATACGCCCAACGAGAGGGCTGCCACGGCGAGCGAGAGCGTTAATATTCTGCTTTTCATGCTGTACGTCTCGCTGGGTTACTACTCACTGAGCTTGCTTGCGATTGTGGAGAGGGTCGAGGTGTAGAGCTCGGTGTAGTAGTCGAGAGCCTCCTTGGCGTCATCCAATCGTGCCTGGGCTGCCTCAAGCTCCACTTTGAGCAACTCAGCGTTTTGGAGACTGTCGAACGTGCCAGCCTTAATCTTCTCGAGCGCTGCCTCATAATTCACAACCTGCTCCTGATAGTCGGCAAGATTGCTCTGTGCGCTGAGCAACTGGCGATTGAGGGCGGCAAGACCATCATCGTAGCTGCTATACTCATTCTCTATGCTTTCGTAGACAGAGCGTATGTTCTCCTTGCCACGAATCTGAGTCGTAAGCTCGTTATACTGGTTCTCAAGGCTCTGATTGGTAGTGCTTGGCATCTTGGCGTAGATGATGCTGATGCGATTGTAGAGGTCGCTCTTATAGTCGTCCATAGCGGTGCTCACATTGCTGCGCTGGCTATACAAGTCGTTAATCCTATTGCTGTAATCACTGTTAGTGTTAGACGCTGTGTTGTAATACTCCTGGAGCAGAGTATAAACCTTACTGAGATAGTTGATGATGGCAGTGAACTCGCTGGTGCTTGAATACGAGCTACTGGTGTATTCGCTCAACAAATTCTGGGCGTTATTGTAGAGAACAGCAAAGAATTCATTCGAACTGTAGGTGTACTTGCTGCTAAATGACATGTACGTACTGTATGTACTACCGTTCTCCGTGTAATACTCATTCCATGAGTGATACGTTGTGTAATAGTCGTATGAGTAGGGGTAGTCACGAGTCAAACTATAGTTTGTGATATACGATGCCGCCCAGCTGTCAGAGTTAACAACAATGCCACCCTTGCTGGAGTCATACATGAAAGCACTGTTTTCATAAAGAATCTTGCTAATCTGCTCGCTGATGACACCATAACCACTCACCGCTACATAGAAATCACTGACCTGAGTATACTTCCACGTCTCCCACTCACTCTCCAACGCCTCAATCTCATCGGACAACTCGTAGTACTGCTTCTGATAGTCGTTGAGGGTCTCATCGTTGGGATATGTGGTGCGGCCATTGTCATCGCCAAGTGTCACCATCTTGTTCTCGAGGGTAGCAATCTCGCTCGTATAGCCAGCATTCTCCGCCTCAATCGCGGCCTTATACTCGGCACGTTTCACTTTTACAGCATCGAGTTGCGCCTGGAGTTCATCAATCTCCTTGGTGAGGGACTCTATCTGCTCCTTCGTGCCAGCGTTCTCATAGCTCTCGATAGCCGCCTTTAACTCAGCCACCTGCTCCTCGTAGACCGACACGTAGTAGTTTGAGCTGTTCAACCAGTTCTCATACTGGATGGTGTAGTACTCAGTGTTCTTCTCGTTGTTTGCCACTGCCTGGTCGTAGTTCCTTTGGGCGGTAGAGAGATTCTTAAGCGCATAGTAATACTCATCCTCCGCACTCTCTTTCTTTGAGTAGATTGAGTAAAGGCTCTCGCTATCCCCAGTCAACTTATTGAATACCTTGAAATTGACCTTGGCATCCACGAGGTCACTCTCTGCTCTCACAAGAGCCGCATTAGCCTCTACGAGTGCCTCTTGTCTCTGCACCTCGCTCAACGCCGCATAGCCCTTTGCGTCCACAAGGTCATTCTCAGCCTTGGCGAGAGCGGCCTTAGCCTCAGCAAGAGCCTGTTGACGCTCCACCTCGCTCAATTCGGCATAGCCCTTAGCGTCGGCAAGGGCGTTCTGCTTCTTCTGGTCAATGATAGCTTTTGTTGTCTCATCCATCTCCTCGTCTTCGATACACGAGGTGAGGTTCGTCATGGCTACGGTGGCAGCCAATGACAGCATCAGAATCTTCGATTTCATCTGCTTTTCGGTGTGTGTTAGTGTTACAAAAATTACCAAATATGACGTTTTATCCGTCATCTGGAGGCAAAACTACACACTAATACTTCCCATAAAAAAAAAATTCGTCACTTTTTTGACAAAATGCACCACTCAGTTGACGAATTGCACATACCCTTTGACGAAATGACATTTATCGGTGACGAAACGCGAGAGGAGGAGAGGAGAAAAAACACCACGC
>CAZPPW010000094.1:0-3359 GCA_964588595.1 uncultured Marinilabiliaceae bacterium | reverse complement strand
CCATGGAGCAAGGGCGGCAAGACGATCCGGGAGAATTTGCAAATGCTCTGCCGCAAGTGTAATCAAGAGAAGGGAGGAAAGTAGTGCAGCCTCCATCTCGCCCCCCCTATTTAGCGTACTGCTGATACAGCTTGTTTATTATGCCATCAGCAAGTCCAAGGCGTGGCACGAAGGTTTGGTCAATTTCGCAAACTTGTGCCACAGTGTGAAATATCTGCAATGCCGGCACAATGACCTCGGCACGGCTCTGATTCAGGTACAGCTTTTCCATGCGTTCAGCTACGGTCATGCCATTGGTCTGGTTGAATAGTTCTTTGAGCTCTTTGGTCTTGATAGGCTCTTTACGCTTCTTCTCGAGCATCTTGTGAACCTTATTGATGTTGCCGCCCGACCCTATTATGGCGGATGGCTTCCACTTGGTTGCCACCTGACCCAGCCACATATTGAAACGTGTCCATTCCGCAGGGTCGGCCGCTCCAGAGATGATGCGCACAGTGCCAAGACGAAATGAGCGTTCTTCTGCTTTCTGCCCGCGGGCGTATACTACTATCTCGGTACTGCCACCACCCACGTCAACGTAGAGGTAGTTCTTCTTGTTGTCGAGTACATCCTTTAGCCCACCTGCTGCGAATACTGTGTCAGCCTCCTCTTCGCCAGATATTGTCTCGATTGTGATGCCCGAGCGGTGGCGTATAAGGTCTACCACCTCCTGGCCGTTAGCCGCCTCGCGCATGGCACTTGTGGCACAGGCACGGTAGTCGCGCACACCGTACGCCCTCATGAGTGCGGCAAAACCAGTCATGGCATTACACAGCGCCTCACCCCGCTCACTACTGATATGACCCCGTTTGAAGACATCCGTGCCGAGGCGTATGGGTATGCGCACAAAACATGCTTTCTTAAATTCCAAAGCATCGTCATCGTATTGCTCAACATAGCTTATAACGAGGCGTATGGCGTTGGAGCCTATATCTATCGCTCCGAGTGTCTCACGGTTCTTTAGCATGTCTTACCTGTTGCCAATGAAACTCTTGTAGTATTCGTATAATGCTGTCTGACTGCGTATGGGGTCAGCGCATCCATGGTCTACGTAACTGTTACCCTCCTGATCGGCAAGGTTACGCGCCTTGACATTATCCGACCATTGTATGTCGAACACCTGCTGAAGTATCGTGGCAATCTTTTTGTCCATTATCGGGGTGAGTACTTCCACACGTCTGTCAAGGTTTCGCGACATCCAATCGGCTGAACCAATATACGTCTTAGGCACGCCTCCGTTGCAAAATATGTAGACTCGTGCATGCTCCAAGTATTTGTCAACAATGCTTATTGCGCTTATGTTATCACTTATTCCCTTAATCCCTGGCACAAGGCAGCATGCCCCACGCACAATGAGTCTCACCTCTACGCCTGCTTGACTCGCCTCATAGAGCTTGTCTATAATCTTCTCATCGGTCAACGAGTTGCACTTGGCATATATGTAGGCAGGCCTCCCTTTCTCCGCGTTTTTGCGCTCACGGTCTATGAGTTCCTCGAATGCGTCGCGCATATAGTATGGCGACACAAGCAGGTGCTTGTATTTGAATCTCTTATGACTGTTCATCAAGAACTGGAAGACATTACGTATGTCATCCACTATCCCCTTATGACTTGTCAGCAGGCCATAGTCGCCATATATCTGTGCAGTGTTCTCGTTGAAGTTGCCAGTCCCAACGTAAGCGTACCCCCTGAGGTGATTCCCCTCCTTGCGTTCCACAAGAACTATCTTGCTATGCACCTTCAGATCCTCGATAGCATATATCACCTTTACGCCGTTGCGTTGCAATTGGTCGGTGTTCTCTATGTTCTGCTCTTCATCAAATCGTGCCTTGAGTTCCACAAGTACAGACACCTGTTTGCCATTACGGGCGGCATTAGTCAGTGCGTTGATGACTTTTGAATGTTCGGCCGTACGATATAGTGTGATAAATATGTTCTGCACAGCGGGGTCTATCGCCGCCTCACGCAGAAAGTCTATAAAATGTTGGAACGAGTGGTAGGGATAATTGAAAAATATGTCTTTGCGCTCTACGACTTTGATGATGCTCTGGAATGGTATAACGTCAGGATGTTGTAGGGGTAGGGGATTGACAGTCAGGAGGTTCTTGCGCACCTTAGGGAACTTGTTGAGGTCTTTCATCAGGTGATATTTCCCGCCTGGGGCAAGCATCTCACCCTTCAGCTTGAGGCGCGAGGCGAGCAAGTCTCGCAAGTCCTCGGGCATCTCTGCATCGTAAATAAGGCGTATAGGCGACCCATAGCGGCGGCTCTCCACTCCCTCAGCAATACGCTCAAAGAGGCTCTTCGACACGTCCTCATCTATCGACAACTCTGCGTCGCGCATTATCTTGAAGGCATGTGCCGAGATACCGTCATAGTTGAACATGAAGAATATCTCGTCTATCATCAGGCGTATGATGTCGTCGAGAAATATCACATCCTTACGTCCCTCAGCCGATGGCAACTCCACAAACCGTGGACACGCCGAACTCACTGGTATGCGCACTATTGCATATCGTGGCGCCTTCTCGCTCTTCGATGTCATCTTGACACCAAGGTATATGTTGCCGTCAGGCAGGAACGGCATCTTGTCCTGCTTGCGTACTATAAGCGGCACCAGTCGTTGCGACACTACCGATGCGAAATACTCTCGGCAAAACTCTTTCTGCTCATCGCTGATGCTCTTCTCGTCAACCACGAAGATGCCCTCGCTCTCCATCTGCCCAAGTATCTGCTCATACGTACGGTCAAACGCCTCACGCCCTCTATCCGTGCGCTCCTTGACCGCCGCAAGCAGTTCCGATGGCGTATAACCCCCCAACAGGTGTACCTGCTTCTGCCGCCTATTGCCCACAAGACGCAACAAGTTGGCCACCCGCACCTTATAAAATTCGTCCTGGTTGTTCGAGAATATGCCCAGAAATTGCAGTCGCGAGAGCAGAGGCACCGACTGATCCTTCGCCTCCTGAAGCACCCGCTCGTTAAATGAGAGCCAACTCAGCTCGCGGTTGTTGTATATGAATTCCATTGCGTGTCGCTTACTATCCGTAATGCAAAGCAATGAAGTGCGTTTTGCATTACAGCGACACAGCCATTACAATTCGATTACAACAACACCTAATCCCCTGACTTCCCCTCTGTTGTTCCTACACGCATTCTCTCCAACCCTCTCCCTCCCGAGATGACCCTAAAGAACCCTGGTGTCCACCGTGCCAAAGCGTATGCCACGGCAGTCGAGAATATCGTGTATAAGATAGGCGACAGTAAGTAAGATATAGCGTAAGATGCCGAACTCGGCCCCAACACAAACACTATCCCCT
>CAZPPW010000093.1:0-3538 GCA_964588595.1 uncultured Marinilabiliaceae bacterium | reverse complement strand
CATCGTCTGTACAACTGGGGGTGGGGTTAGAGGTTGCGGACGACGCCGAGGATGCGAGACATGCTGATGATGTCGTCGCGGTCGATGGTGATGGGAGCGACTTCGGGGTTGTCGCTGCGGCAGAGGAGTTTCTTGGAGTCGGAGGCCTCGTTGTATACTCGCTTAATCATCATGCCTTGCTGACCGTCGATGATGTAGGCGTCGCCATACTCGATCCAGCTGTCGGCCTCGACTTTCTTGCAGGCTACGACGTCGCCGCTTTGGAGTGTTGGGGACATGGAGTTGCCCTGTATGCGGGTCATGAATTGCGCGCCTGCGTTGATGAACTCTGGCACGAGGTATTTGGGGCAGTCGGCGTTGGTTTGCAAGCTGTCGTTTTGTCCGTTGACACGGCCTATTGCGTTCATTGGGATCAGAGGTAGTGCTTCCATCATCATGTCCTTCTGACGTTTGGCTTCGGCGGCTTTTTGGATGGTGGTGCCGATCATGTTGCCGGTGCCGAGGAGGAGCCATTCTGTGGATATGCCGTATACCTTAGACATCATTGCCAGGTTGTCGGTTGAGACATTGGCCTTGTTGCCGAGGAGGAGGGAGAGGCGACCGAGGTATAGGCCGAGGCGGTTCATGATCTCGTTCTTGTTGCGCGCGAGTTTGTTTTTGAGCAGGAAATCTACGGCTTGGCCGAAACGCGCATTTATCTCTGCCCTGAGGTTTGCGTCTTGATAATTTTCCATGATGTTAGTATGTTTTGTGTAACTATTTTTTTGCAAAAGTAATATCCATTTGCGAAGTTACCAAATTATCAACATCATTTTTTAGATGAAAATCAGTCCGATACGATAAAATAGTGCGGAAATAACCCATGCGACACCTGTGGTGTAGCCGGCGAGGAACAGTGCCCAACGCCAAGAGCCGGTCTCGCCTTTTATAGCCGCAACTGTGGCAAGGCAAGGGAAATAGAGGAGGATGAAGAGGAGATAGGCGTAGGCGTTTAGTGGTGTCATGCCGTCGGCCTCCATCTTTTTGCGAAGTATGGTATACTTTGAGTCGTCGGCTGTGTTTTCTTGCGCGGCATCGAGAGAATCGTCGTCGGCGAAGCTGTCGTCGTCGGCATAGAGTACGCCGAGCGTTGACGCCACAATCTCTTTAGCCCCGACGCCCGCGATGATGCTGACATCCTGCTTCCAGGTGAAACCTTGTGGGCGGAATACGGGTTCGATGGTTTGTCCTATCTGTCCTATCAGGCTTTGCTCTTGCTGTTGCTGACGGTCGAGTTCGGGGTGGCGAGGGAAATAGCCCAGAGCCCACACGATCACGCTTGCCACGAGGATTATGCCGCCCATCTTCTTGAGATATTGGCGGCCTTTCTCCCACGTGTGCCTGCCGATGGCTTTGGCTGTTGGGAAACGGTAGGGTGGCAGTTCCATGACAAATGGGGTGTCGTCGTCGCGCATCACGAATTTGCAGAAAATCCTACTCATGAGGACAGCCACTAAGACGCCCATGGCGTAGAGGGATACCACTATTGGCGCTTGCCATCGTGCGGCGAAGAAGGTGCCGACGATCATGATGTATATGGGCAGTCGTGCGGAGCAGCTCATGAAGGGCACGATAAGCATCGTCACGAGTCTGCTGCGTCGGCTCTCGATGGTGCGTGTGGCCATGATGGCTGGGACGTTGCACCCGAAGCCCATGATGAGGGGTATGAACGATTTGCCGTGGAGGCCCATGCGGTGCATGAACTTATCCATGATGAACGCCGCGCGGGCCATATAGCCGGAATCTTCCATCAAGGAGATGAAGAAATAGAGGATCAGGATTTGTGGCAGGAAGACGATCACCGCGCCCACGCCTGCCAGTGCGCCGTCGATTATCATGTCGCGCACGGGGCCTTCGGGCAGGAGAGCGCCGAGCGTCTCGCTGAGCCACTCCACTCCCATCTCGATCCAGTCCATGGGGAATTGGCCCAGCGTGAATGTGGCTTCGAACATCAGGAAGAGGATGAGGAAGAACACGGGGAAGCCGAGCCAGCGGTTGGTCACCACGGCATCTATGACGTGCGTTATCTTGTACGCCCCCATCTTGTCGCCCATCTTATAGCCTGCCTCGGCCAATGCGCCACGTATGAAGCCGTATTTGGCGTCCATTATGGCCGTCTCGCTGTCGGTTTGGACATCGGCCTTGATTTGTGTTTGGGCGTTGACCACGGCCTCGCGTATGTCGGCGGCGTTGGGGAGGGCGTTGGCGATGTCCCATGTGACTTTATCGTTCTCGAGGAGCTTTATGGCGAGGTAGCGTGTGGAGTATTTGGTGCGTATGCCGAGGTCGGGTTTGAGAGGTTGCTGGACCATCTCTATGGCCTTCTCGATATATTGGCCGTGGTTGACGTGGATGTGGCGTGCCACATTGCGGAGGGGTCGGTTGCCTGAGGCGAAATCCTCGTCGTGGTTCAGCTCGTCGTCCTTGGCCATCTCGCTGTGCCACTGCTGGATGTCCTTTGCCACGTTGGGCATGATGTTGCCGTCCTTGTCGATATAGTCGAGGCCCTCGTACATGTTGATTATGACGTGGAAGAGGGTTTTGACGCCTTTGCCTGTCTTGAAGACGGTTGGCACCATAGGCACGCCGAGGAGAGAGCCGAGTGTTTGCCTGTTGAGGGTGTCGCCACGTGATTGCATCTCGTCGTACATGTTGAGTGCGCAAACCATTTTGAGGTTCATGTCGATGAGCTGCGTGGTGAGGTAGAGGTTGCGCTCTATGTTGCTTGCGTCGATGACGTTGATGACGATGTCGGGAGTGTTCTCGACGATCTGTCGTCGGACGTACATCTCTTCGGGGCTGTAGGCTGTGAGGGAGTATGTGCCAGGGAGGTCGACGATGTTGAAGTCGTAGCCTTCGAAATGGGCTTTGCCTTCTTTGGCGTCGACTGTCACGCCGGAGTAGTTGCCGACCCTCTCGTGCGCTCCTGAGGCGAAGTTGAAGAGGGATGTCTTGCCGCAGTTGGGGTTGCCTACGAGGGCCACGTTTATGGTACGTCGTTTGAGAATGGCGGCACGTTTGAGTTCGTCCTCCTCGTCGGTGACGCGTTGGCAGTCGTCGTTGTCGGTTGCGGTGGAGGTGTGGAGGTCGGGGTGTGCCTGTGTGAGTTGTTTGGCTTCGGCGGTTGTTATGACCTCGATCATCTGAGCCTCATCGCGTCGGAGTGAGATTTCGTAGCCGAGGAGTCTGTATTTTATGGGGTCGCGAAGGGGTGCGCTGAGTAGGACCTCGACGATGTTGCCCCTGATGAATCCCATCTCGACGATGCGTTTGCGGAAGCCGCCGTGGCCTAAGACTTTGACAACGACGGCTTTGTCGCCTGTATGAAGTTCGGATAGTCTCATCTTGTGTTGTCTTTATGTTTATCGTGTCAAAGTTATAATAAGGATATGAGAAATGGAAAGGGAAATTAGGGGGGAGAGGGGAGGAGGGGTGGCGTTTTGGGGGGATGGACGAGTGGGAGTGCGACTGTAAGTTTTGGCACGCCTTGCGGCGTAGA
>CAZPPW010000092.1:0-3642 GCA_964588595.1 uncultured Marinilabiliaceae bacterium | reverse complement strand
CAGAGCCGAGAATCCAGTTATAGACTGAGAGTAGTGACTGTGCGACGGACTCGACCGAATACTTGGAGCGTGCAAGGGCGACAGCGTTGGCAGACATCTCTCGGAATCGCTCTGGAGAAGTGGCGATAGCCTGGGAGACAGCATCGGTTATGGCATCTTGTGAGAAATCGATCCACCAGCCGCAGTCGTGTGTCTGAAGATCTTGCCAAGGCGCACCTTTAGTGGCAATGCAAGGGATGCCTCGGACGAGAGCCTCGACAATTACATTACCGAAATTCTCGAACTCGCTTGGCATGGCGAGAACTGAGAGGGAAGCGAGTGCATCCTCCTTCTCCTGACCAGAGATGAAACCCGTGAATCGGACATTATGGAGGTTAAGGCGCACCACCTCAGTTTCGAGAAACGACATATAATCGTCGTCACCACCACCAATTATGAGAAGCTCGGCATTGGAGGTCTTATTAGAGAGCGCAGCCCAGGCGTAAATCAGACTCTCGACATTCTTACGCCGAGATATGCGACCGAGATAACCAAGGCGAAACACGTCGTCAGTCTTATGAGGATGGGGAACATTGACATCAACCGGATTAGGAATCACACAAATAGGAGACGAGACTCCAAGATTACGACAATGGCGAAGTTCGTCGTCGCAAGTCACATGGACACAGGCCGCACGATTAAGGTCGCTTAGCAGGTGGAGACGGAGTGAGAGTTTTTTGAAGAAAGGCTTGGACTTGGCAATATCTTGGGGATAGAGCATGCCGCGAGGGGTTATGATGTAGGGCTTGTGTAGTTTGCGGGCGGCAGAGGCGAGAGCGTACGTTGGATATTGCCAGATTCCTTGTGCCTGATAAATGTCGACATCGGGAGTGTCGAGGAGAAGTCGCTTATAAGCACGTGAATAGGCAAAAGTTGACTCAAAAGGCTGCGGAGCATAAAGAATATCGACATCCGAGCCGATGAGACGTTCCGACGAACCTCGGTCGTACATGAGAACAGCCGAGTCTACGCCAAGAGCCTGAAGACCCTTCATGGCGTGATATGTGCTGTAGGCTGGGCCTCCTGCACTAAGGTAGAGGGTGCCAGTGTAGAGGATTTTCATGGTTTAGTGGGGGAATGTACGTGCGAAATTACAGGTATTAGACGACATATCCTTGTGCGCGAGTGAAGTAGAGAGCATCGCGGGGAATGTCCTTTATAGGTTTGGCCGGGACACCACCGTATAACATCCACTCGTCAGCGTAGGGTTTTGCGAGGACAGCGCCAGCCGAGAGAAGAGAGTGAGCCGGGAGGACAGCGCCTCCGAGGACACAAACACCAGTGGAGACAAAGCAATAGTCGCCAATTGTTATGGGGTGGCTATCTTGTCGGCCTGCGTAGACATCGATGGAGTGAGTGAGGAATTGGGAGGAATATCCAGCAATGGTGACAAAATCCCCAATGGTTATTGTGTTCGTGCAGTCTATATGATGGTTTTTGGTTATGGCCGACTCTCTACCCATGATTAGCTGACTTCGTCGGCTCTTATCGTGGGCGAAATGTTTGGAGCCAGTGCCAGTAGGGAAGCCTGTTATCCAATTACCGCGAGCGATGGTGCTTTTCTCGCCTATGACCATGCTGTCGAGATTTACAGCAACATTGAAATTGCCAATGCGGGCACCAGCCGCCATGCGAAGGAACTGAGGGAAGATGTAGCTGAAGCCAATACGCGACTGGGGATGAAGGTCGTAGCCATAGAACCGATTGAGGATGCGACGTTTGAGAAACCAGGGGAGACATGCGACTAAGAAATTGACGAGGGGGGGGTATTTCTTCTAACCATACAGTCTGACACATGGTGTTTTTTCTTAGAAAAGACTCTTTTTAGGTACACTCCTACATTCGCAAGACGAAAAAGAAGTTTGGCGGAAAAGACTCTGAAGCTACTTGGGCGTTGAAGCATTGAGAATAGACGCTCGTGCTCTTTCTTGCTTGTTTCGCCATCAGAAGAGAGCTGACCTGCCTGAATGGTGTACATTGCGCAAGGCAGTGAAACGTACTTGTATCGCAGGTGGAGTTGGCTCAGGCGAGCCCAGAAGAGAGAATCGGCAGCGAGCTTGAACGACTCATCAAAGCCACCTATTTGGAAGAAAAAGTCGCTCTTGAGTAGCGTGGACTGTTGGGTGAAGAGAACAATATTACTAAAGAGGAGGGAAATGAAATCTCTAAACCGAGAGCTGCATGCCATGGAGAGGGTGTCGTCATCAACGCCATAGCACACCTTGCCATAGACAAAATCTATGTTGCCATCGGCTGCGGCAATGAGTTTGGAGAATGTGGGAAGCCAATAGTCATCATCATTGATGAAGGTTAGATACTTATAGTCATGGCCATACTTTCGAAACACGTGATTTAGGGCAGGGTATATGCCGTGACAGCCATCGGGCTCTGCTTCAAGTTGAACGTCGTAACCAACCATGGCACGAACAGCATCAAACCTCGCAGCAGGGGCTACGATGACATGGTGAACACGGTCGGCACCTATGGCGAGCACGGTATCGACAGTGGTTTTGAGTGTTGGGCGATTGCCAAGAGTTGGCGTAACGACTAATATGTCTTTCATCTTGAGGAAGGATTAGTGTCCTTATATTTGAGATAGAGAGTGAGTAAGATGGCGAAAACAAAGGGTATCCCTTGACGCAAGTGTGTAGGCGGAGAGAAAATTGCATTCCACCATAAAGAAAACAACTGCACGGACATCAAAAGTTTATATTTGGACGGTGAGCTTGGAAATATCAAAAGAGCGAGACGAGTAATATAAAGCAAAATGGCCAACATCACGCCAAAAGCCACGATGCCGTTTTGCGAACCTTGGTTTATAAGAACAGAATGCGAGGGGACGAGAAACTCCTTATTCTTGTATTTTTCTTTTTGGTACTCTGCCCCATTGATTTCCAATTCAAGGAAAAAATACTTTCTTGACTCATCATAAGCCCAAGCACCATGGCCTAAGAGAGGCTTGTCCATGAAAGCTTGCCATGCGGCCCACGCATCGACTCGGCCTTGCTTTAAAAGTTCAATGGGGTTGTAGGGATTCTCTGAACGCAAAAGTTGCTCACTGTTGCCAGAAGTAATCTCACCATCAAGGACACGATTAACGTAGACAACATAGATGGGATAAAGCAACAAAGCAACAATTGAGAGAATGACGAGAGCACGCTTGGGCAACATCCATTTTGGGCGGTATAATGCTATCAATGCGACAAAAGCAGACAAAAAAGCACCTCCGCCAGCACTTCTTGCTCCAAGAATGACAAAAAGGAGACCAACTATGCCATAAACAACAGTAACGGAAGTCGTTTGCCATTGAGAAAAGAACAGCACCAAGGACAAGAACATCGGGGCAACATGAAACTTAAGGTATGCGGCTCCCTCACCTGCGAGAATCTCGTCGGCAGAAGATTCGTCGATAGAACTGCCGAAAAAAAACAAAGTAAGCGAACTTACTATCACTCCCAGCCAAATATTATTCTCATCCTTCATGAATAACCTCAACAAAAAGAATGTGTTGAGGATGGAAAAGACAGGAATTGCGAGACCTTTCATTGAAGAGCTAAAGCCATTGCTGACAAAAAGCTCCGAGAAAATCTTCGCTAATTCAAG
>CAZPPW010000091.1:0-3715 GCA_964588595.1 uncultured Marinilabiliaceae bacterium | reverse complement strand
CTCGCGACCCCAACCTTGGCAAGGTTGTGCTCTACCAACTGAGCTATTTCCGCATTAGTGCGCAGGATGAGACTCGAACTCACACGATCTTGCGACCACTACCCCCTCAAAGTAGCGTGTATACCAATTTCACCACCTGCGCATTACTGCAATCCTACGTCTAAAGACCCAATTCCTTAGAATAGGAAATCAATATGAGAAAGAGCGGAAAACGAGACTCGAACTCGCGACCCCAACCTTGGCAAGGTTGTGCTCTACCAACTGAGCTATTTCCGCTTGTTGACATGAGAGCTCGTTTGCTTCCTGATTGCGAGTGCAAAGTTACGACCATTTTTTTAACTCGCAAGAGGTAGCGGCTAAAAATTAGGTGGAATTTATTCACTGATGAAGGAGGCCAGCTCGTCGTCGGTGAAGGGCGTTGCAATATTGGTCATGGAGTCGGTCTCGACAGCGTCGGAGGCGAGTTTGAGTTTGCGTTCTTGCATCTGGTTGATCTTCTGCTCGATGGTGTCGGACGAGATGAAACGATAGACCGTTACGGGGCGTGTCTGCCCGATGCGGTGTGCACGTCCGTAGGCTTGCTGCTCGGCTGCGGGGTTCCACCATGGGTTGAGAATGACGACATAGTCGGCCGAGACGAGGTTGAGGCCCACGCCGCCCGCTTTGAGTGATATGAGCATCACGGTGGGGGTGGAGGTAGACTCGAAGGCTTGCACCACCTGGTCGCGGTTTTGCGTCTTGCCTGTGAGGGATGTATGTGGTATATGGGCCTCGTCGAGACGGAGGGCGAGCATCTCCATGTCGCGGACAAAGGAGGAGAACAGGAGAATCTTGTGGCCACTCATGATGATGGACGAGATATACCCCATGACGGTGTCGAACTTGCCAGAGCCGCCGTCGTAGTCGGGGATGCAGAGGGCAGGATGGTTAGCCAAGAGACGTAGGCGTGTGAGGGCTTGTAGCACCATGAACTTTTTGCGCGCCTCGGTTTGTGAAGCGTCAAGGAGGAGGTTGCGGCAAGCCGATTTCTCGCGTTCGTAGACCTCGGCCTGATGGTCGGTCATGGCGCACTCGATGGTCTGTATGGATATCGGGGGGAGGTCGCGCAGCACCTGCTCTTTAGTGCGTCGGAGGAGGTAGGGGCGTATGATAGTCTTTAGGAGGCGTAGTTTCTCGTCGTCGGAGCGAGTCTCAATGGGTTGGCGGTAGCGATGCTCGAAGTAGTCGCGTGAGCCGAGGAGACCGGGGTTGACGAGGTTCATCTGCGCCCACAGGTCGGTGAGGTTGTTCTCGACGGGCGTGCCGCTGAGGTTGAAATGGACAGAGGCCTTGAGTGATGCTATGGCGCGGTAGGTCTGCGAGGAGGAGTTTTTCACGGTGTGGCTCTCATCGAGCACTATGCACTCGAATTTGATGGCAGAGAGGGCGTCGGAGTATAGGCGGACATGGCCGTAGGAGGTCAGCACGACATGATATTGGGCGAGGGTCTGCGGCAAGGTGGAGGAGACTACGGCATGCCTGCCTATGTAGGTGTAGACAGCGAGGTGTGGCGCGAAACGGTGCAACTCACGTTGCCAGTTGGCTATGAGCGACACGGGCATGACGATGAGCGAAGGTGATTTGCCCGTGGTGTTACCTTGGAAGAGTGGCAGGACGGGTTGTGTGGCGTTGTCGGCATAGAGTGATGATAGGAGTGCGATGGTTTGAAGAGTCTTGCCCAGGCCCATATCATCAGCGAGGATGCCCCCACGGCCATGGACGGCGAGCGAGCGTAGCCAATCGACCCCCACCTGCTGATAGGGGCGCATCTCGACACCGGGGAGCGTGACGGGGACGACAGACACGGCGGAAGCCTCGGCGAGGTCGTCATCTTGCGATGAGCGCATGAATGAGGGGAGCAGCTGCGCATAGCGTTTATTGACACGGAGCGAGCCATCGGCCGACGGCACGAGAAAAGGCACTACGCCACTCCACTGCTCAAACCATTCGTCGGGGATGAGGAATATCTCGCCATTGGGGAGGATGAACTGGTTATTGCCCGAAGAGATGTTTTTGAAGAGCGAGGCAAAGGGAATCTTATAGTCGCCAATCATGACAATCATCTTCAGGTCGAACCAGTCGTTGGCGTCATCCACTTGTGTGGATAGCTCCCAGTGGCCGAAGAAATAGCGGTTGGCCTCGTCGGACATGACGACGGTTATGCCATGGTCGAGGAGTTCCTCCTTGTGGACGTATGACCATCGCACGAGGTCCTGCAACTCGGATTTACGGTCGGGGAACACGAGGAGGCTGGACATGAGCGAGAGCCCCATATCGTCGATGAGGAATGCAGAGACGCGCGCCTCTTCGGGACGGTTGCGGACAGTGACATCGAACACGTAGCGGCCATCGGCATTGATATTGACTGTGGCAGGGTTGCCCGGAACGCCATATAAGCAGACATCGTCGGCATAGAGGAAGGCGAGTTCGAAGCCCCATCCGAAGACTGACGACTTGGCGCGCATCTCGACAGTGGGCTGCGACTTATGGCGATGGATGTCGAACCCGTAGGCGTTGACATGGAAGTTTTTGACCGAGCCGAGGACGAATTTGCGCATATAGCTGTCGACGATACGGGCCTCGACCTTTATGCGCTGGTTGGCGGCGAAAGGCTTGAAGCGGGAGAACGGGGCGTCGGCGAAGGAGTAGATAGATTTGCCAGAGACGAATATGGCAGGGTTGGCGGAGAGCTCGATCATCTCCTGATGGAAGAGGGAGATGTCGGTCGCGCCATCGGAAATCTTGAGGGTGTAGAGGAGGTCGCCCGAATCGGCGAGTGTGAAGAAGAACTTGGGGCGGCAAGAGTTGAGGGGTGCCACATCGAGGGCGTCGGAGACGTTGATGGTCTGATAGCCGTCGTGCTTGAGGAATACGTGTATGCGGGAGCTGATGATGAGGGGAAGTGCTTGGGCTATCTTCTTGTCGATGTAGGGGCGCACTTGCTTCTGGAGTGTCTCGATGTTGAGGGACTCGATGAAGGCTTTAGGGGTTTTGCCACGTGAGAAGGCGTTGGCGATGCGCTGGTCGGAGAGGGAGTCGAGTATGTCGACAAGTTTGCGGACATCGTCGGGTACATCGGTCATGCGCTCGATGGTGATGGGCGTGGCGTGTCCTTGGACAGCGAGGATGTGTGGTGACTGTTGAACGGAGAGATAAGGCACGAGGAGGTAGCCGAGTACACGGTGACGTACTACTGCTATGATGATAAGGGTGTTCACGTGTCGAGGTTTGGTGAGAGATGAGGAGGGGCGCAAGGGTTAGTCAATAAGAATCAATGCTTTAATAATGGTTTACTCAGTGCTTTGCATTCATATAGTAGGGCATGTGTTGAGAAAAACTTCCAAAGGTACGGAATTGGGAGGGTTTTTCGCAGATAATATCAATTTACATGACGCGGGAAAATGATAATGGGGAATTTAGGGGTTTGGGGTGTTTTGGGGGCGGAGGGGGGTGCGAGCGTATGTGTGGAAGTATGTGAGACGCCGCGGGCGGACGTCTCTACATGGGGGAGTTGCGGGCGTGGGGTGGGGTACGCCTGGCGGCGTTGAGACGATGCGGGCATCGTCTGTACAACTATTCGTTTTGGTACGCCTTACGGCGTAGAGACGCCGCAGGCGGACGTCTCTACATGCCAGCGTTGCGGGCGTGGGATGGGAGGGTTTGGGGACGTGTGCGG
>CAZPPW010000090.1:0-3804 GCA_964588595.1 uncultured Marinilabiliaceae bacterium | reverse complement strand
GGCATCGCCCAAGCCAACATCACTAACGCCAAGAACTTCCTCGCCTGTGGCGTAGCCCCCGAAACCGTCGCCCAATGCACCGGCCTCCCCCTCGACGAGGTCCTCAAACTACTCCCAAAATAAGACATTCTCTCCTCGCCCGCACCTCCTTGTGTGGGTTTATTATGCGCCTACGGTGAGGCCTTGAGATGCCGCAGGCGGACGTCTCTGCGTGCGTAGATTGCGAGTGTGGGTTAGGGAATGTGTAAGGACGTTGCCCTCACGCTAACTTGTTAGGCTTATATGTCGTGATGTCGATTTTGGGCAACTTGCTCCCTTTGCTATTCACCTCACTGATGAAATCGTCACACTCCTCTTTGCTAAGCATCCCCTTTGCGTGCCCATAATACAGAAAATCGATTGTCGTGAGGTACGTTATCCGCTGTTCAGCGCAATAGTCTTTGATGTCCTTGAGGTTGCTGCTCCCTATGACGTCTTTCGTGAACCTGCAATATGCCATACATGCGCTCTCGCCCTTGCCAAATCGTGAACGCAGCTTAGCATATTCCAGCCGCATCGGGCCTGTCGGGGCAAAGGGCAAGACCACCATGTTCTTCAGGAGGTTGATTTGGTTGTCTATCTGCCTGCGTATGCTTATTGTCTCTTCATATACTGCGCTTAAAATTGTATGCTCATATTGCGGCAATATCTTTGGCAACATGGAGAGCCTTCCAGCCTTCGAGAAATGTATAAGCACGTCAGCGTCAAGAATTATCTTTACCTTCTCCATAGCCTATCTTTCTCATCAGTTCCAAATAGTGGCCTTCCGATATGCGCTCCTCGTCGAAAAGCTTCTTAGCCATTCTGCCATAGTCGCCTATGACGAGGTTCTCATTGCCATGATAGTATAGCGACGGGTCGATGCCCCGAAGCGCCGCCTCCCTCCTGATGCTCAGCCCCATAAGATAGTCCGCATTTTGGGCGGTGATGAACTTCAACTGCCGCAGCCTCACGACAAGCGTGGAGTGCGAGACGCCGTAGAGCTGCTCGAGGCGCAATGCCGTGTCGATTGAGACCTCTCTTGCGGCCAGCTCCTTGGCCGAGATGCTGTATGAGAGTCCCTCTTTGGGCATTAGGAGAGCCGATGCGAACATGTTGGCGGAGCGCTCGGTGGCGTCGGTGTGCGTCTCTTGCCCGCAAAAGTGGGGGCGTGGTTTCTCGTCGTAGAACAGGTGGAACAACTCGTGGGCTATGGTGAAGTGCTGGCTGCCCCTTGTGGCGTTGCTGCTTATCAGCATGAACATCTTGCCGTCGCACGATTTTAGCGACAGCCCCCATATCCCTTCGGACAGTGGGCGGTATATGGCGAGTATGTTCAGTTGCCGGAGTACGGTCTTCATGTTGATAGGCTCGCTGCCTCCCGTGCGGAGGGTGGTGCGCATTTTCAATGCGAGTTCCTCGGCCGTGTCGATACTCAGGCTCTTCATTGCGCCAACAGTCTTTCCATCTTCATATAGTTGAGCACAATCTCCTTGAATGCGCTGACCTCCTCCATGTCGCTCACGCTGAGGTTGTCGGCACGGAAGGCGCAGACGAGCGTGTTCTTGACGGCCCGCTCGTCGTCGTCGAACAGCAGTTCCATCTCGCACCCCATAAGGTTGCAAGCCTTTTCCAATATCTCGATAGGGGCTTCACGCTCGCCAGCCTCATAGTTGGCGTAGGCCGATCTGTTGATGCCAAGATATGTGGCCACCTGATTTTGCGTGAGGTTGTTGGCCTCGCGCAACGACTTTAGGTTGTGTCCCACGATGATGTTGTCGTTCATGATATGCGCTTTATGTGCTGTGGCATAATTACTGCTTTTTTCTCAAACTGCCAACTTTTGCCACGGGTGGACAGTCACTTTTACGCTTTTTTATATCGTCTCTACGCAAGGGGTTGTGGCGGTGGGGTTGGGGATATCCCGACTGTGGGTTTCCCTTAATTCCACTATCTCATTATCCCTCAATCACTTACTCTTTTCGCCCTATCCACTTCTTTGCCGTTTAACCTAAAAATCGGGAAATTCGGCATTCGTCACACTCACTACTGAAAAATGGGCGGTGCGAGAGGGGAATGGGCGGGGATTTTTGTAGGAAGGCTGTGGAATTGCGGATTAAACATCGCCCGAAAAACATATTTGTTTTCTTACGAGGAAGTGGATTCGGAGCGCGGAGCATCGGGCATGCATCCGCGGAGCATCGTTGGAGCATCGTTGGAGCATACAAGGAGCATGCAGGGAGCATTATGGGGGCATAGCGGCCTATTTGGCGACCACCCTACTTGCTGCGTCCGAACACCGTTGCCGAACATCTGCCGCGCCTCGCCAACATTTAGCCGAAAAATTGCATATCTTTGCCGTCAGCAACGACAACAACAAACAACACATGACCTTCCGTAGCCATATTCTCCTCGTGGTCGCCACCATCTCCCTCGCGGCGTGCCAATCGCACATCCCCACCTACCAGCGCAACACTGGCTTCGTGTTTGGAACAAGCTATAACCTCATCTATCGTGCCGACTCCTCGCTCGCCAATCAGGTCATGGCACGTCTCGGCGCCTACGACGCCTCACTGTCGGTCTACAACAAGAACTCCCTCCTGTCAAGTCTCAACGCCAACGACACCGTGGCGGCCGATTCGCTCCTGCTCTACGTTGTGTCGCAGGCTAAGCATTTCCATCATCTCTCTAACGGTGCGTTCGACATCACGGTCGAGCCATTGTCGCGGTTGTGGCGTTTCACGTCCGATTTGCGGGACGACACCATCTCTGTGGAGCGGTTCGACTCTTTAGTGGCGGGGCTTGACACGGTGATGCCGCTTGTGGGGTTGGACAAGATAACCATCGACGGCAACGTCATCCGCAAGGCGGACCGCCGCATGAAGATTAACGCCAACGCTCTTGCCGAGGGCTATGGCATCGACCTTGCGGCGTACGTGCTCGATGAGGCGGGTGTCACGGACTATATGGTCGAGATTGGTGGCGAGATACATTGCCGTGGTCTGAACCCGCGCGGCGGCAAGTGGCGTATTGGCATAGACCAGCCTATTGAGGGCTCGGGGGTGCTGGACCGCAAGACGCAGCGCATTATTGAGGTGACGGATTGCGCCGTGTCGACTTCCGGCTTCTATCGGCAGTGCTACCATATAGCCGACGGGCGGCGCGTGCAGCACACCATTGACCCGCGCACTGGTATGCCGGTGACGCACTCGATGGAGTCGGTCACTGTTGTCGGCCCTAACACCATGACTACCGATGCGCTTTGCACAACCCTCATGGTGCTTGGTCCCGATAGCGCGCTCCAGAAGATTGACTCTTATCCTGGCATCGAGGCGTATATCATCTACCGCGATGAGCACGGCATAGAGCGTGAGCAGATGACCGATGGTTTCCGCCTGCTACTTGCCGACCGTCATCGTGAATGACAAAAAACATTAATGGCGCGCCATTTGTCCCCCTTTCGCGCTATCTTTGCCCAAATAGCCAAATCGTAGACTTATAAGATTTAACCCATCATAAAAACCAGCAAATGTCGTTCGTAGAAGATAAGATTGTTTCTGACGGCCTCACGTTTGACGACGTCCTGCTCATCCCGGCATACTCGGAGGTGCTTCCTCGCGAGGTGAGCATGGCCACTAAGTTCTCGCGCCACATAGCCCTCAACGCGCCTGTGGTGACTGCCGCCATGGACACCGTCACCGAAAGCCGTATGGCGATCGCCATAGCCCGAGAAGGCGGTATCGGCGTCATACACAAGAATATGACCATCGAGCAGCAGGCCCGTCA
>CAZPPW010000089.1:0-3815 GCA_964588595.1 uncultured Marinilabiliaceae bacterium | reverse complement strand
CCCCCTCCCCCCTCCACCCCTTCCTCACCGCCCTCCGCACCAAACCCTTCATGCTCCTCGCCGGCATCTCCGGCACCGGCAAAAGCCGCATAGTGCGCAAACTCGCACAAGCCACCATCACCAAAGACCTTCAAGGCTACCAAGGCGCAGACTTCACCAACGACCGCTGGCAACTCCACTCCCCAGCCAACTTCGAGCTCATCCAGGTCAAACCCAACTGGCACAACTCCATGGATGTCATTGGCTACCTCTCCAACATCCCCTCACCCCACTACGTGTTCACCCCCTTCATAGAGTTCATCACCAAGGCTTGGCAACACCCCGATGTCCCCTTCTTCCTCTGCCTCGACGAGATGAACCTCGCCCCCGTAGAGGAATACTTCGCCGAGTTCCTCAGTGCCATAGAGAGCCGCAGCTTCGAGGCTGGCGACTACGTCACCGACCCCCTAATCAAACCTTTCAACTCCTTCGGCGAAGACGTAGCCAACCAGATGCTTAACTCCCTCTTCCCCAATTTCAAAGCCAGCGACACCGATTCCCAACTGACCGACCTGATTAACCGTTTCCGCACCAAAGGTCTCTCCCTGCCCCAAAACCTCATCGTCATCGGCACCGTCAATATGGACGAGACCACCTTCTCCTTCTCGCGCAAGGTGCTCGACCGCGCCATGTCCATCGAGATGAACGAAGTCAACTACGACAGCTTCTTGTCCTGCACAACCGACGATGACTTCAAAGCAATAGTCAAACAATATGGCAACGGCGTCACGCTCAACAGTCTGCTCGTCAACCGCCATATCGAGGCCCGTGAGGTAACTAACGATTTGGGCGATGATGCCACGAAGGTCATCAACTATCTCAAGCGCGTCAACGCCCTCCTCGAAAGCACCCCCTACAAGTTGGGCTATCGCGCCGCCAACGAAGCACTGATATATCTGCGCTCCTCGCAAGAGTTCGGACAGCCCGACCTCATGGCGGCTCTCGACAATTTCACTCTCATGAAGATCCTCTCGCGCATCGAGGGCGACGAGAACAAACTTAAAATCACCGACTCCGAGGCCGACAAGGAGCGTCTCACCCTCTCCGGCGTCAATGTCGACAGCGCCAGGCAATATGGCGATCTCAATGTGCTGACCGCCCTGAGGACCCTTATAGCTCAACAGCTGGGCGAATACTACATGGCCCACGAACCCCCTTCTTCTCCCGATGACGACTACCACGAGGCCGAGTCCACCATCGAGGCGGAAGCCCCGCAACCCGCTCCAGCAAAACAACCCCAGAAACTGAAGTCTATCAAGAAGATAGACGATATGCTCAGCCAACTCAAGCGCGACCATTTCGTCTCCTATTGGAGCTGACCCCATAGAACGCTGACGCCCGTGGCTGGTGTTTTCAACTTTGAAGTATCCAACGACGACCTCCTCGTCCGCTTCTCCTGCCCCAACCACAACCGCAGGATAGAAGAGACGGTCCAGAACCTGTGCATCGACACCAACGACCCCAAGAGCGCCGCCAAGATGTCTTGCCGCTACACCTCCTCCAGCGCCAACGTAAGGTTCTCGTTCGATAACGACATCACCCCAGGCCCCGACATCCGCCACGAGGCCGTATTCTTCGAGAACACCGAATATCCACTCATAGCACGTGGAGTCACTAAGACACTGACCGAAATCTCCCTCGCCATAAACGACCATCTCTACACCGATGGCCGCGACAAGAGCACCATAATCAGCACTGGCAACGAACTCTATGGCTCTCTCAACTTCCACAACCAGGTCGGCTTGACCGACTTCACCTTCTCCTACAAGGTGAAAGGCGACAGCCAGTCCAGGCAACTCAAGTTCACGACCGAGGTCTTGAGTTTCAAACTCGACTACCGCTCCGACCTCAAGACCATCATCTCCGACATAGAGAACGAGTATGCCATGCTGAGCACCTCTTTCCTGAAAGACACCTACCTCAGCATGCGCCAAAGCGCAGGCGAGAACAACCCTCTCATCTGGTGGCAGATATTCAAGTCCTGCTACGCCGACATCACGTCAGCCGCACGGCAAATCATCGACCGCCCCAAGCGCCGCCTCCGCGCCGTCCCCAAATACGAGAGGGCCGAACGCATGGCCTGTATCCCGCGCGAACTCGAGAATGAGTATCAGCTGCACGCCAACAACCCCGCCTACCTCTATCGCTCCGAAGAACTCATACTGAGCCACGACACCATCGAGAACCGCTTCCTGAAATATGCGCTCGGCGAGATGATGCGACGCTTCGCCATGGTGAAGGAGCACATCATGACTGCCATGCACCTCGACGACCCCAACCGCATCGACACCTCTCTCGAGACAATGGAGGCCGAGATGCTGCGTCTTTGCAATAATGCCTTCTTCCGCGGCGTGGGACACTTCAAAGGCTTCACGCAAGACAACCTCGTCATGAAACAAGCCCATGGCTACAAAACCATAATGGAGAAGTGGATAGAGCTTCAGCAAGGCTATGAGCTCGAAGAGGGCATGAGGAAACTTGAGGTCAAGGACGTTTGCGACCTCTACGAGATATGGTGCTTCATAAAGGTGAAGAACATCGTCCAGGATGTCATGCGCGAGTTGCGTAAGGATGCCCAACCCAAGGTCAATGGCCGCGACGTGACCAACGACTTCATCCCACAGCTTGTCTACGGCGGCTCAGTCAGCTTCATCAACAACGATGGCATAGAGCTGGCAAGCGTATGCTATAACGCCGAGGTACACAAAGGCACGGCCGCGTCCGCCATAAGTGGCACTAACACCATCACCACCGTCCAACGCCCCGACATCGTCCTGCGCCTGAGCAAGATCCAAGATGGGGGCATGAAATACACCTACCTCTTCGACGCCAAGTACCGCATAGCCGATGCCGGCGATAATGGCGGCGTCTACGATGCCCGCTACGACGTCCCCCCAGTCGACGCCATAGACCAGATGCACCGCTACCGCGACGCGATATACTACACCGAGGAGGGACGCGACCGCCAGCACCTCAAAAAGGAAATCATCGCCGGCTATGTCCTCTTCCCAGGCCGCATACCCTTAGACGCACTCGACAGCGAGAATGGCGACTACTACTACCAGCAGTCCAACCGCCTCATCGGCATCGGGGCATTCCCTCTGCGCCCCGACCAAGAGCGGCATGCCCCCGACGGCTCCGTCATCATAGACCCCAACAGCTCCGAGCAAGCCTTGCGCAACCAAATACGGCATTGGCTCGAAGACGACAACGGGCGCGAACGTCTCTTAGAGGAAACTATTCCGCAAAAGGGATTGGAATATTCCGACGAGCCTGTCCACAAAGGCTCATACTATGTCGCCTCAATCGACAATCAGGTGAACCCATCAAAAGAGGCCCTGCTCAATGGCCAATCCTCCACCTTCTACTCCGGCTACAACGCCATACTCTCTGGGGTCGACTTCCAAAAGATAAAATACTTCGCCCCCATGGCCCGCCACAAAGTCAAGGGCTACTATCAAG
The DNA here is from genome assembly GCA_964588595.1 of uncultured Marinilabiliaceae bacterium. Lineage (GTDB taxonomy): Bacteria > Bacteroidota > Bacteroidia > Bacteroidales > Marinilabiliaceae > W3P20-009. Next base: position 314 of record CAZPPW010000089.1, on the reverse strand, counting down.
TGCTGTCTGTCAAAGCTGTGGATCTGACCAACGAGCTGAAGAAAGCCCAAGCGCAATCCACGGGAACTAACCACGACTATAAAGGTTTCGACAAAACCATTCGTATATGCCTCGCCTTAGGCAAATACACCGCCCTGCCAACCCCTTTCACCTACGGCCTCGACCGCAATGCCGCCATAGGTGTCGCCATGACAAGGGCTGAGTTCAAACAGTATTGCAAAAAAGGATAGCCGCATCAATCATTCCTATTCCCACCCCCGCACCTCCCGTTGTAGAGACGATGTCCACACCCCCTCTACGCCGTAAGGCGTGCA
>CAZPPW010000088.1:0-3819 GCA_964588595.1 uncultured Marinilabiliaceae bacterium | reverse complement strand
AAGGCCCCAGCACCAAACCAGTGCCAGGGCCACTATCTGCGTATCGGCTCAATGCCGAACCTCTACATACTACTCATGACGTGGGCCACGCTCACCACCCTCGCGACGCGGACCACGAGGACGATCGCCACCCTCACGGCGTGGACGCTCCGGACGCTCCACATACCCCTCAGGCTTCGGCACCAAATCCTTACGACTCAAACGCATCTTGCCCGTCTTCGGGTCAATCTCCTTAAGGAGAACCTCAATCTCATCGCCCTCCTTGCAGAAGTCGTTCGGATCCTCAATGCGCTTCCAGTCCATCTCACTGACGTGAAGCAAGCCATCCTTACCAGGCAAAATCTCAATGAACGCACCAAACGTCGTAATCGTCTTGACCTTACCCTTATATGTCTTGCCCACCTCAGGGATCGCCACAATCTGGTTGATACGCTCCAACGCCGCGTCAATATTAGCCTTATTTGCCGCAGCGATGCTGACGATTCCCTTCTTATCGTCCTCGTCAATATTAATCGTCGTACCAGTCGTAGCCTGAATATCCTGGATAATCTTACCGCCCGGGCCTATCACCGCGCCTATCATATCCTTCGGAATATCCATCGTCACAATCCGAGGAGCATGAGGCTTATAGTCCGCACGAGGAGCAGGCAACTCCTCAAGCATACAGTCAAGGATATGCATACGACCCTCACGAGCCTGACTCAACGCCTTGGCCAACACCTCATACTTCAAACCGTCTACCTTGATATCCATCTGGGTAGCCGTGATACCATCACGTGTGCCCGTCACCTTGAAGTCCATATCTCCCAAGTGATCCTCATCACCCAAGATATCCGACAGCACACAATACTTGTCGCTCTCCGTATCAGTGATAAGACCCATCGCGATACCAGCCACAGGCTTCTTAATCTGAACACCCGCGTCCATCAACGCCAGGCAACCGGCGCACACCGTAGCCATCGACGACGAACCATTACTCTCCAAGATATCCGACACCACGCGAACCGTATACGGAATATCCTCAGGTATCATATTCTTCAACGCGCGCATCGCCAAATGCCCGTGACCAATCTCCCTTCGACCCACGCCACGCGGAGCCTTAGGATCATTAGTCGAATACGGCGGGAAATTATAGTGCAACAAGAACCTGTCCGTACCACGCACCGTAGCCTCATCTATCAACTTCTCATCAAGCTTAGTGCCCAACGTGACCGTCGAAAGGCTCTGAGTCTCACCACGTGTGAATATCGCCGACCCATGAGGCCCAGGCAGATACCCCGCCTCACACCAAATCGGACGAATCTCATCCGTACGCCTGCCATCAAGCCTGATCTGCTCATCAAGCAACACACGGCGCACCGCGTCACGCTCCACGTCATGATAATAACGAGCAATAAGCGCAACTGGTATCTCACCCTCATAACCCTCAGGATAATTATTCGCAATGAACTCCTCCCTGATGGCATCAAACTGCTTACCGCGCTCCGCCTTATTAGCTATACGGCTGCGAGCCACCTGCTTAGCCTTCTCATAGCACTGCTCGCGCACCTTAGCCCTAAGCTCCTCGTCATTGTCCTCATGACAATACTCACGCTTAGCCTTGCCCACAAGCTCGCGCAACTCAATCTGAGCCTGACACTGCTTCTTGATAGCCTCATGGGCAAACTTCAACGCCTCAAGCATGTCGTCCTCCGACACCTCCTTCATCTCACCCTCCACCATGTTGATGTCGTTCATCGACGCCGCAACCATGATGTCAAGATCAGCACGCTCAAGCTCCTTAGCCGACGGATTGATGCACAACTTGCCGTCAATACGAGCCACGCGCACCTCCGAGATAGGACCATTAAACGGAATATCGCTAATCGTCATAGCCGCCGACGCAGCCAAACCAGCAAGCGAATCCGGCATAACATCCTCATCAGCCGAGAACAACGTGATGTTCACAAACGTGTCAGCATGATAATCATCCGGAAACAAAGGCCGCAACGCACGATCCACAAGACGGGCAATCAAAATCTCATAATCCGATGCCCTACCCTCGCGACGAGTGAAACCGCCTGGGAAACGGCCCGCCGAGGCGAACTTCTCCTTATACTCCACTGTCAATGGCATGAAATCAGTGTCAGGCTTAGCCTCCGTCGCGCTCGTCACAGCCGCCAAAAGATAAGTCCCACCGCATTTAACCATCACCGAGCCGTCAGCCTGCTTGGCCAATTTGCCCGTCTCGATAGTGATGGTCCTGCCGTCCCCGAGTTCAATAACCTTCTCGGTAGGCGTTGGTCTTTCCATTCTTCTACGTCTTAATAAATTCTTAATACTTCTTTATCACCCACAAAGGTACTGACCCTAAACGACATTCTGAAATATTTAACAAAACACAAAAACCTCACTACCTGAACAACTTCTGAGCAAACAAAGTCAAATACACACGCCAATTCCGCCATATATGACCACCCTCAGTCTCCACATACTCATACGCGTAACCCTTCCCATCAAGATACGCTCGCAAATCAGCCGTCGACTGATACAAAAAATCCGTCCGCCCCATGCCAATCCAATACAACCGCGGCCCGCTCCCAAACAACCGTGCCGCCTCACCCTCAAAACCCGGACTGTTCTTAATCTGCTCAGCAAACGAATCACTATACACATAACCCCTCAAACGCAAACCAGCCGAAAACAACCCATAATAATCAAACACCTCCGGATACATCAAACTAATCCCAAACGTATGACCCCCACCCATCGACAACCCGCACACCGCCCTGTGCGCACGATCCTTCACCGTCCTGTAATTCCGATCCACATAATCCACTATATCCATGAAACTCTCCTCCATGCTCGCCACACCCTCACCCTTAGGCCCGTCACCACCACCCATGAACGACGGCTGATACATCCCATACGACCACTCCCCAGGTGCCGCCTGGCAATTAGTGTTCCCATTAGGCATCACCACAATCATAGGCTCCGCCTTCCCCATCGCAATCAAATTATCAAGAATCTGAGCCGCCCTCCCCAACTCACTCCACGCATTCTCATCACCACCCGCCCCATGCAACAAATACAACACCGGATAACGACCACCCTCCTCATAACCCGCCGGCGTATACACCGTCATCCTCCGCCGCATCCCCAACGTCGCACTCTCATACCACACCTTCGACACATTCCCATGACCCACCTCATTCACACTATACAAATCACCCCTGTCACCATCCCCCTCACTCACAATGAATATACTCGAAAACGTCGTAATATCCCTGTTCACATAAATATTCGCCGGATCCTTCAAATTCGGCAACCCATCCACCGTGAACGTATAACTATACAACTCCGGCTCCAACCTCCCAGTCCTGAAACTCCACACCCCATTCTCCCCCTTCACCAACTCCGCCACACCCGGCACATCCACCACACCATAACCCGGCACCTCCCTCTTCTCCGCCGGCAAAAAATCACCCGTCACCTCCACACGCTCAGCCTTCGGCGCATAAAAATTAAACGTCACCGACCCGTCTCCATTCAACACCGGCGACCTCACCCCCGCCACATCAAACAACTTCTCCTGACCACACACCTCCGCCACACCAACCCCCACCATCACCGCAACCATCACCACACACCGCATCACCATCGCCACCACCATCAAAAAACCTCTCATCATAATTCTAAAAATTAATTAACCAACAATCATAAACTAACACATACCACAAATATACCAAAATCCGCACTCCCACACCTCTCACATCATTCCTAACTAACCACGAGCAACCCACGCATGTAGAGACGTCCGCCCGCGGCGTCTCTACGCCG
>CAZPPW010000087.1:0-3854 GCA_964588595.1 uncultured Marinilabiliaceae bacterium | reverse complement strand
GGCGGCGGGTGTACAACTATTCGTTTTGGCACGCCTTAGAGCGTTGAGACGCCGCAGGCGGACGTCTCTACATGGGGGAGTTGCTCGTGAGAGGTTAGCACGCCTGGCGGCGTTGAGACGATGTGGACATCGGGTGTACAACTATTCGTTTTGGCACGCCTTACGGCGTAGAGACGCCGCGGGCGGACGTCTCTACATGGGGGAGTTGCAGTCGTTTGTTTGAGTACGCCTTCGGCGTTGGGGCATGCGTGGGGTGCAGTGGTTAGTTTTGGGAGGGTTGGGGGATGGGGATGGAGGAGATGGGGGAGGAGGAGTTGGCGTTTTGTTGCATGGCGAGGAAGAGTGGGGAGCGGTTGACGTGGATGCGGTCGTCGTCGCCGAGGGCGTTAAGTCGGGAGGTGATGAGTGCGGGTGTTATTTGGGTGGGGTTGAGAGCGGGGATGAAGGCGCGGTCTTGGTTGTTGGCGTCGGTTTTGAGTTCGGCGAGGAGGCCGGCGCGTATGAGCTGGTCGGTGAGGAAGAAGAAGATGGGTTGTGGGATTTGGAGGTCGTTGGCCATGGATATGGCGGTGGAGCGTCGTTGTTGTTCGAAGTCGGCGACGGTGTGGTACATTATGACGAGTGCGAGTGTTTGCTGGAGGTTGATGCTGACGAGGCGCACGCCGCGTTCGAGGGCGTAGCTGTTGACGTTTTGTATGGAGAAGGCTATTTTGCAGCCGGCGAGGACGATGGTCCATGTGAGTTGGAGCCAAGCGAGGAGGAGGGGGAGGAAGGCGAAGCTGCCGTAGATTGCGCCGGCGCTGTTGACTCCCACTTGGAAGGTGATGTAGACCCACTGCACGATTTGGAAGGCTGTGCCTGTTATTACGCCGGCTATTATGGCGGGCAGTGGTTTTACTTTGGCGTTGGGGAGTATGAGGTAGAGGAGGGTGAAGAATATCCAGATCATGACGTAGGGGGAGAGGGCGACGAGGAAGTCTTGGAGAGGTGAGAGGCTGCCGCTGAGGTGTTCGCGGAGTGAGGAGCGGAAGAGGATGTTGGCGCTTAGGGCAGTGAGGAGGAGGATTGGGGTGAAGATCATTATGGCGATGTAGTCGGTGACCTTGCGGAGCATGGTTCGTGGTGAGCGTACGCACCACATGAGGTTAAACGCCTCCTCGATGTTGGCGAGGAGTTTAAAGACGGAGTAGAGGAGCATTATGACGCCGACGCCAGCTATGATGCCGCTGCGAGTGTTCTCGAGGGCGGAGGAGGCGAAGGAGATGATGTAGGCGGCGACTTCGGGGGAGGTGAGGTTGTCGGATATGTAGGAGGTGAGGAGAGACTCGAGGTTGAAGCCTTTGGCTATGGCGAAGGCGAGGGCGAGTGTGGGGATTACGGAGAGGAGTGTGTAGTAGGTGAGGGCAGAGGCACGGACTGTGGCTTTTTGCTCGAGGAACTCACGGACTGTCATGACGACGATTTTGAGTATTTGCCGGGCGTAGCGTGTGAGACGTCCGAGGTGAGAGTCGTCGTTGTTCCAGAGGCCTTTGTCGAGGAAGTCTCGGGTGCGTGATATGAAGTTGTTGCTCATGGGTGTTTTGTGTGTGGGGGGAATTGGAAACCCTCGGCCATGCGGGGTGAACCGTGGGTGGCCGAGGGTGTGAGAATGTGTGTTGCCTTTAAGCTATTTCTTGGCTGCGGCTGCTGCTGCCTCGGCTGCCTTTGCGGCGCGGGTAGACTTGACGGCTGCGACGACTGCGGTCTTGGCGTTGAGGATCTCGAGGTTGTCGTAGTGGAGTGTGCTGACCTTGATGACCTGGCCGAGGCCGAGGGTTGTGATGTCGACGTCGAGGCGGTCGGGGAGGTTGGCGGGGAGGCCCTTGACGTTGAGCTTGCGCATCTCGATTTGGAGTTTACCGCCGGCTTTTACGCCTTCGCTGTGGCCGGTGATGTTGAGGGGTATGCCGATTGTTACTGGTTTATCGTCGAAGATCTGGAGGAAGTCGACGTGGAGGATCTTCTCGGAGATGGGGTGGAACTGGATGTCTTTGAGGACAGCCTTCATCTCTGTGCCGTCGATGTTGAGGTTGACGAGGTAGATGTTGGGTGTGTAGATGAGGCCACGGAAGTCGACCTCGGGCACGGAGAAGGTTATTTCCTTCTCGCCACCATAGACGATGCAAGGTACGTTGCCCTCACGGCGGAGTTGCTTAGCGGCCTTCTTGCCACCGCACTCACGCTTAGTTCCTTTGATGTCAAAAGTTTGCATTACGCGTAGTTAAATAGTTGTGTTACTCAAAATTAAGACTGGATGGTGCACTCTCTGCACTGCATGATAAGCTTAATCTCCCATCACACTTTGCATCTTAATGCGAGCGCGAATATAGGGATAATTCATAACTTAGCCAACCAAAAAGGAAAGAAATGGAGGTAAGAAGTGATTTGGTGGGCGAGGGTGAAATGCCTGACTACCAAAAGATAGGGCGTGCGGAGCGGCCGTTGCGCGTGTTGTCGTTGTTTTCGGGGTGCGGTGGTATGGATTTGGGGATGGAGGGAGGTTTTATAGCTCCAAGGAAGTCGTTTGTCGAGGGGAGCGGGGCTGTGGCGAGGGTGATTAATGAGGATTGGGTGTTGGTGAGGAAGACGCGTATGGAGACGGTGTTCGCCAATGACATATTGCCTGAGGCATACGCGACGTGGGCGGCGTATATGAGCAGGTTTGGGAGGGGCGCGGAGACGTATAGGCGTGAGTCGGTGGTGGACTTGGTGAAGCGGGCGAAGGTGGGGGAGCGGGTATTTCCCGAAGGGGTGGATATTGTGACGGGCGGTTTTCCGTGTCAGGATTTCTCGGTGGCGGGGAAGCGTCTGGGTTTTGAGTCGCGGCGGAGGCATGACGGGAAGGCGCGGGGGGAGGATGAGCCTACGGAGGAGACGCGCGGGAAGTTGTATTATTGGATGAAGCAGGTGATAGATTTGACGCGTCCGAAGGTGTTCGTGGCGGAGAACGTGAAGGGGCTTGTGAGCCTTGGGGATGTGAAGGAGATTATACAGCGTGATTTCGCTAGTGCGGACGGTGGTGGATATATAGTGCTGACGCCGAGGGTGTTGCATGCGGCGGACTATGGTGTGGCGGAGAACAGGGAGCGCGTGATATTCATCGGGTTGAGGCGTGACGCGTTGCGTGGGGAGGCGTTGTCTGCGCTTGAGGGGGGTGAGAGTGGGGGTGAGTATGACCCTTATCCGCGTGCCACGCATGGTTATACGCGGAGCGGGGAGGGGCTATTGGAGCCGCTGACTACGTGGGATGTGCTGCATGGGTTGCGGGAGCCTGGGGAGAGCGTGGATGCGGCGCAGAATACGTATTCGAGGGCGAAGTATCTGGGGCATGGGCAGGGGCAGACGGAGATCAGGCTGGACGGCATAGGGCCTACTATCCGGTCGGAGCATCATGGGAATATTGAGTACAGGCGTTTGTCGGCGGAGCATGGGGGTCGTCATGCGGCGGAGCTGGCGCGTGGGCTGGCGGAGCGGAGGTTGACGCCTCGGGAGTGCGGGCTGATACAGACGTTTCCGCCTGATTTTCCGTTGGTTGGAGGTGGTTTGAGTGCGTCGGGGGCGTATAAGGTTGTGGGGAACGCGGTGCCACCGGTGTTGGCGTATAGGATTGGGGAGAGGTTGGAGGAGGTGTGGGAGAGGTGGTTTGAGTAGGTGGCGTGGGATGTGGTGGGGGATGTGGTGGTGAGGGGTTGAGTGTCAGTGGGTTGGGGGTTGAGGGTGGAGGTAGTGTTGGTGGTGTCGGGGGTGGTGTTGGTGGGGTTTATGGGGGTGTGGGTGGTGGAGGTGGAGCGTGAGGTGGTGGCGGCGAAGGTGTA
>CAZPPW010000086.1:0-3961 GCA_964588595.1 uncultured Marinilabiliaceae bacterium | reverse complement strand
ACACAACACCATGACCACCCGCAACCACTAAAGACGCTACCCGCACCTCACCACTTGTTTACGGCAGAAATCTGTGGGAATCCACACAAATCTGCCATAAAACCATGCTTTTCAAACGTAGCACCTATATAGACGAACTCGTCTCGGCCGATGGCACAAAAAGTTACACGTACTGATACTCAGTGGTTTAATGTTATTATGGTACAAATATGAATAGAATATATTCAGAAAGACATAGGCAGTGATATTTTCTCAGAAAGATTTTCTGCCATTTATGCCGTTATTTCAAAGGAAACATGTACTTTTATGGTACAAAAACTGCTAGTATTAGCAAATAATATACCTTAAATATGATTTTTGAACGCAAGAAATATCTTAATGAACTTATCGCAGGCCGCGAGAACGGGCTTGTAAAGATAGTAACAGGAGTGAGGCGATGTGGCAAGTCATTCCTGCTATTCGATATTTGGCATAACTGGTTACTTGAGCACGGCGTGGAAAAGAACCACATCATAGAGATCCAGTTAGACGATTTTCTCAACCGCAAATTGAGAAACCCCGACGTGTTGCTCGAACATATCGGCTCTCTGATAACTGATGACGGTAAAACTTATTATGTCATTTTGGATGAGGTGCAACTAGTGGAGGAGTTTGTTGAGGTTATCCTTAGCCTGACCCATATGCGCAACGTAGATGTGTATGTGTCTGGTTCCAATTCTCATTTTCTTTCAAGTGATGTGGTGACAGAGTTCAGGGGAAGAGGTGATGAAATTAGAGTATGGCCTCTCACCTTCGACGAATATTTCAATGGTATTGGTGGTGATATACGTAAAGCTTGGCTCGACTATTACACCTATGGTGGACTACCTCAAGTGGCTCTGCTTGAAAAAGGAATTAAAAAGAGGGAATACCTTCTCGGGATGTTCGAGACTACATATCTGCGAGACGTTATTGAACGTAATCATCTGCGCAACCCTGAAGGTATGACAGAATTGGTGCGCATTCTTGCATCTGGCATAGGGTCGCCTACCAATCCTACAAGAATAGCCAACACATTTCAATCAGCCCAAGGTGTTGCCATCAAGCGGACCACAGTCAAGCAATACATCGATTACCTCAAAGATGCTTTCTTGATAGCGGAAGCATTGCGCTATGATGTGAAAGGCCGGAAATACATCGGTACAGAAACAAAATATTACTTTGCCGACATGGGCATTCGTGCTGCCATCCTTAACTACCGCCAACAGGAGGAAACACACATTTACGAGAATATCATATACAACGAGCTCCGTAGTCGTGGGTATAATGTGGACGTGGGAATGGTGGAAATAGACAATATCGACGAGAATGGCAAGTATATAAGAAAACATTTGGAAGTAGACTTCGTTGTCAATCGCCTCCCCAACCGAGTGTACATCCAATCTGCCTTTCGAATGCCAAGCCCCGAAAAGGAAGCGCAAGAACGTAGGCCGCTGCTTTCCATCAAAGACCACTTTCGCAAGATAGTCATTGTAGGGGATGATATCCACCGAAAGGAAGATGAAATGGGCGTGCTCACCATCAGCATTCTCGACTTTTTGACCGACAAAACACTTCTAGAAAATGTATAAGCAAACGAGCGCAGAGCAGGCACTTTAAAAACCGACAATAAAAATCCCGTGCAACTCACTGAGCTGCACGGGATTTTTATTTAGTGTTTATTGGTTCGGACTTATTTGACCTCTTCAAAATCTACGTCGGTGACATCATCACCAGCCTTGCCGTTGCTCGACTGTGAGCCGCCCTGCTGTGAGTTGCTCTGGGAGCTTTGCTGCTGTTGCTGCTGCTGACCGCCGCTCTGTGAGTACATATCCTGCGACGCGGCTTGGAAGGCGGAGTTGAGTTTAGCCGATGCAGCGTCGATGGCGGCTATGTCCTGGTTCTTGTGAGCCTCTTTGAGTTCCTTGAGAGCCTCCTCGATAGGGGCCTTCTTGTCGGCCGGGATCTTGTCGCCATACTCTTTCAGGCTCTTCTCGGTCTGGAAGATTAGGCTGTCGGCGCCATTGACCTTCTCGACCTTCTCCTTAGCGGCGTTATCTGCCGCCTGGTTAGCCTCGGCCTCGGCCTTCATGCGCTTAATCTCGGCGTCGGAGAGTCCGGACGATGCCTCGATGCGGATGCTCTGCTCTTTGCCGGTGGCTTTATCCTTGGCTGTGACATTGAGGATGCCGTTGGCGTCGATGTCGAAGGTCACCTCAATCTGAGGCACGCCACGTGGTGCGGGTGGGATGTTGTCGAGGATGAACTGGCCGATGGTCTTGTTGTCCTTAGCCATAGGACGCTCGCCCTGAAGCACATGGATGTCGACGGAGGGTTGGTTGTCGGACGCGGTAGAGAAGACTTGGCTCTTGCGTGTCGGGATGGTGGTGTTGGCGTCAATGAGCTTGGTCATGACACCGCCCATGGTCTCGATGCCGAGCGACAGAGGGGTGACGTCGAGCAGGAGGACATCCTTAACCTCGCCCGTCAGGACGGCACCCTGTATGGCGGCGCCGATAGCCACGACCTCATCGGGGTTCACGCCCTTGGAGGGCTCTTTGCCGAAGAAGTTCTTCACGGCCTCCTGGATGGCGGGGATACGTGTGGAGCCACCTACGAGGATGACCTCGTCGATATCATTGACCGTCAGGCCGGCATTCTCCAATGCGCTGCGGCATGGGGCGATGGTGCGCTGGATGAGGTCGTCGATGAGTTGCTCGAACTTAGCCCTCGTCAAGGTCTTGACCAAGTGCTTAGGCACGCCACCTTGGGCAGTGATATAAGGCAAATTGATTTCGGTGGAGGCGGTGCTTGATAGCTCAATCTTGGCTTTCTCGGCAGCCTCTTTGAGACGTTGCAGTGCCATGGGGTCTTGACGCAGGTCTATGCCCTCCTCGTTTTTGAACTCGTCGGCGAGCCAGTCGATGATACGATGGTCGAAGTCGTCGCCGCCAAGGTGTGTGTCGCCATCGGTAGCCTTGACCTCGAAGACGCCGTCGCCAAGCTCGAGGACGGAGACATCGTGCGTGCCACCGCCGCAGTCGAATACGACAATCTTGGAGTCGGCGTTTTTCTTGTCGAGGCCGTAAGCCAGTGCGGCAGCGGTAGGCTCGTTGACGATACGGCGCACTTTGAGACCTGCGATCTCGCCTGCCTCTTTAGTGGCTTGACGCTGAGAGTCGTTGAAATAGGCTGGGACGGTGATGACGGCCTCTGTGACCTCTTCGCCGAGGTGGTCTTCGGCGGTCTTCTTCATTTTCTGAAGGATCATTGCCGAAATCTCCTGAGGGGAATAGAGACGGCCGTCGATGTCGACACGTGGGGTATTGTTGTCGCCGCGCTTGACGGTGTAGGGTACACGCTCTATCTCTTTAGTGAGGCGGTCGTAGGTTTCGCCCATGAAACGTTTGATAGAGTAGATGGTTTTATGAGGGTTGGTGACGGCCTGACGTTTGGCAGGGTCTCCTACCTTACGCTCACCACCGTCTACGAACGCTACTACTGAAGGTGTGGTGCGCTTGCCCTCGCTGTTGGTTATGACAACGGGCTCGCCGCCTTCCATGACTGCCACGCAAGAGTTTGTCGTGCCAAGGTCGATTCCAATAATCTTAGACATATTGATATTTATGTTTTAAGTTCAACAATTAGATGTAGTGTTGTCCGTTTACCTGTTGTGGTGCGGACACCTGCTCTTAGTCAAAGGTCGTGCCAAACTTGTGGACGTGCTATTTTGTCATGTTTTAGTGGTGGGGGGAGTGATTTTTGACATTATGGCAGGAGGGGGAGGGTGACAAAATGGCATTCTTGGGGGTGTGAGGGTGGGGGGTATGCGCCTTGGGCGGTGGGGACAAGTGGAAAGTTCAAGATAGTGTAAAGACGTTCCAGGCAACGTCTTTACAGCTGACTGTTAGTTCCTTGGGAGGGTTAGCATGCCTTGCGGCGT
>CAZPPW010000085.1:0-4140 GCA_964588595.1 uncultured Marinilabiliaceae bacterium | reverse complement strand
TCTCTACGCCGAAGGCGTGCTAACCCCCTACGGCAACCCAAGGTAGCACCTACAGTTAGGTGTAATTGCCTGGAACGTCTTTACACTCCCTTGAACTTTCCACTGTCCTTTGTTCATAAAATAACACCTACATCCCCCACCCTCCCTTATTCCATTTTTTTAGCCTATCTTTGTAGGTAAATTCTACTAAATGGAGACGACCCCGACGCCTCAGGCAGTATGGAACGATTGCCTGGAGGATATCAAAAAACACGTCACTGCGGCGGATTTCGCCAAGTGGTTTGAGCCCCTTAGGCCCCTAACTATCGATGGTAACATGCTCACCGTCGAGGTCCCCTCTGCCTTCTTCGTCGAGAACATCGAAAACCATTTCATCAACGAGCTCGCCTCAGCTCTCAAAGTCGCTATCGGCGACAAAGCACGTCTCAAATATTCCGTCTCCACAGGCGGCGTGAGCTCCCTATCACCCCATAAAACCCCAGGCGGCGAGATGAACGGCGGCTTCGTGGCCAACCCTCCCTCCTACGACCCCTTCAAAGTCGTAGCCATGCGAGGCCTCGTAGTCGACCCACAGCTCAACAGCGCCTACACCTTCGACACCTACGTCGTCGGCGAAAGCAACAAGATGGCCGTCTCCGTAGCCGAGCAAGTGGCACTCGCCCCAGGCAAGACCTCCTTCAACCCTCTCTTCGTCTACGGCGGACCAGGCGTCGGCAAAACGCACCTCATACAAGCCATAGGTGCCAAAGCCAAAAAGGACAACCCCGACATGAATGTCGCCTACCTCTCCGCCGACCGCTTCATGCGACAATATATGGATGCCAACGCCGGCAAGAACGTCAACGGATTCATGCACTTCTACCAACGCATTGAGCTCCTCATCCTCGACGACGTGCAAGGCCTCGCCGGCAAAGTCGGCACGTGCGACGCCTTCTTCCAGATATTCAACCACCTCCTGCAAAATGGACGACAGGTGGTCCTCGCCTCCGACAAGAAACCCAACGAGCTCACGGGCATCGAGGATCGTCTCCTCTCCCGTTTCAAGTCCGGCCTCATCGTCGAAGTGCGCCAACCCGACAAGTCCACGCGCCTTGGCATAGTCAAAGCTAAAGCCGAAGCCGATGGCCTCGACCTGCCCGAGGATGTCGCGCAATATGTCGCCGCGAATGTCAGTGGCAACGCCCGCGAACTGCAAGGCGCGCTCGTCTCCCTCCTCGCCTACTCCACAGTGACCAAAACCGAGCTGACCCTCGACCTCGCCCAGTCCATCGTCTCCGAGCACGCCTCACGACCCAAACACGAGACTATAACCAAAGAGACTGTCATAGATGCCGTGTGCGACCACTTCAAGATCGACCACGACTCCCTCCAAAAGAACACCAAGAAACGTGAGATTGTCGTAGCACGGCAAGTCTCCATGTACCTCTGCAAGAAACTCACCAAAGACAGCCTCGCCACAATAGGCAAATACCTCGGCAACCGCAACCACTCCACAGTGGTCTACGCCTGCCGAGCCATAGAAGGCCTTATCGAGACGGATGCCAAGTTCGCCGAGGCCGTGCAAGCCATCGAGGACGCTATAAAATAGCCTCCCCCTACCCTAATCAACTATCGTAACCTCCCCTGCCAACGACACGTTCATCGCTGCCGTGACCTCCTCTGCGCTCATACCCCTGCCAAACAAATACATCAACTTAGTCAGCGCAGCCTCCAACGTCATATCCCTGCCACTCACCACCCCCACATCCGCCAATTGCAGCCCCGTGCCATATCTCTCCTGATGCACGTAACCCGAATGGCACTGCGAGATGTTCACTATAACCTTGCCACTCTCCGCCGCCGCAGTCAACGTGTCTATCAAAGCCTTGTTCCTCGGCGCGTTGCCCGACCCGAATGTCCTGAATATTATCCCCTTAAGGTCTGGCGAGTTTAGCACGTTCTCCACAACCTCCGTCCTGAGCCCCGGGAACAACGAGAATATTATCAGGTGCGTGTCCATCTCGTCGTGCGGAGTGAACTTACGCCCCAGCGGCCTCTCGCCTATCGCCGCCATGTTATACTTTATCTCTATCCCCGATGTCGCCAATGGCGGATAGTTTGGCGAGTCGAACGCCCTGAAATTGTCCGTATCTATCTTCGTGACCCTGTTGCCCCTGAACAACTGCTCATGAAACACCACGCACACCTCTGGCACCATAGCCGTCCCGTCCGCCCTCTTCGCCGCAGCTATCTCTATCGCCGTGATTAAGTTGGCCTTGCCATCCGTGCGCAACGCCCCTATCGGCAACTGGCTGCCCGTCAATATCACCGGCTTGCTCAACCCCTCAAGCATGAAGCTCAACGCCGACGACGTATAGGCCATGGTGTCCGTCCCATGCAATATCACGAATCCATCATAATCCTCATAATTCTCCTCTATGATGTGCGACAACTTCTTCCAATGCAGCGGCTCAATGTCCGACGAGTCTATCGGTTGCGAGAATGTCAACGAGTCTATCTCCAAATTAAACTGACGTATCTCCGGCACGTGCGACAGCAGGTGGTCAAAGTTGAAACTCTCCAACGCCCCCGTCTCATGATTCTGTATCATGCCTATCGTGCCGCCCGTGTATATCAACAATATCGAGGCTCTGCTCATCTCTTCTAAGGTTAGGTTCTGCCGGCAAAGTTATATCTTTCTATCTTCCAACACCTTCTACACACCACTCTCTTTCCCCTTTTTATCTCAGATGTTTTCGCTATATTTGGTGTCCAATATCAACTGACTATGCGACTGCTAACCCTCTCTATCCTCACCTTCTCCCTCGTGCTTATCCTCGGGGGATGTCAGACATATTACACCAAAACCCTCACTTTCAATCAGAAGTTCGAGGACGGCAACTACTCCGAGGCACGCTCCTACCTCGCTTCGCAAGACAAACTCAAATCCAAAAACAGCAAAGTTCTCTACGACCTCAACTATGCCACCTCCTCCTTCTGGCTCGACGATACCCAAGAGAGTATCAAGTATTTCGACACCGCCGACAAGTATGCCGACGATTTCTCCAAGAACTACGCCTACGAGGCTCTCGCGCTAATCTCCAACCCTACCGTCCGACCCTACGAGCTCGAGTATTTCGAGGCCGTCATGCTCCACTTCTACCAGGCCATAAACTACCTCAAGCTGAATAACATGGAGGATGCCCTCGTGGAATGTCGACGCATGAACCTCGTCCTCGACCAACAGTCCGACGCCTTCCGCAACCACAATGGCAAACGTTACAGCCGCGACGCCTTCGGACACCTCCTCATGGCCTATATCTACGAGATGTCGGGCGACAACAATAACGCCTTCATAGCCTATCGCAACGCCCTCGAGATTTATACCGACGACTACTCCTCACTCTACGACACCCCCGTCCCCGAGTCCCTCAAGCGTGGCATCATTCGCACCGCCTATCGCACTGGGTTTACTTCCCAAGCCCGCTCCTACGAGAAGAGCTTTAATATGGTTTACGACCGCTCCTCTTCGCAACGTGCCCGCGCGTTAATCTTTTTACTCGATGGCATGTCGCCTGTAAAGACTGAGTTCTCCTACGACTTCATTAAGACCTCCAACTCCTCTTTCGCAACGTTTACTAACGAGGAATATGGTTTACAAATCCCCATCTTTTTCGGCGACTGCTCACCCTCCGAGAAAAGCTCTCTCAACGACTTCTCCTACGTCCGCCTGACGCTCCCCAAATACGTAAACCGCGGCTCACGTTGCGACGCCACCCTTTCCCTCAATGGCTCCACCTGCTCCCCCGACCTCGTCGAGAATGTCCAATCCATCGCCCACCAAAGCCTCAAAGACCGCATGTGGCGTGAGTTCGGCAAAGCCATCCTCCGCGCCGCCACCAAAGAGACGCTCCACCAAGCCGCCGCCAAGCAAAACGACTATTTAGGCCTCTTCGTCAATATCGCCAACGCCGTGACCGAAAAAGCCGACACCCGCTCTTGGACTTCCCTCCCAGCCCGCATTCGCGTCGCCGACCTCGACCTCGCCCCAGGCTCCTACAACCTCTCCTACACCTCCTGTGGCACCGAATCCGCACAAATAAACCTCTCCCAAGGCCAAACCACCATCCTCTGCCTCCGCGGCTTCTAACCCCACCCCCC
>CAZPPW010000084.1:0-4503 GCA_964588595.1 uncultured Marinilabiliaceae bacterium | reverse complement strand
TATATAAAACCATCGCCCACACGTCTTTACACCACCCCCACTTCTCCTACCTCCCCCTCCTCTTATACCCCTCCCACCGCTCATCACCAGCCAACAAATCATAATCCGGCCACACCGCAACCCTGTTTATCAACTCGTTCATCCTATTCGTCAACTCCACCGCCAGATTAGGACCCAACCCATTAGAACTGTTCATCGTCACAGCGAAACATATACCATCAGGACGCCTGCACAACGCCGCACACGTAGCCGACAACGTCCCCGTCCTGAACCACGCGTCAACAATCACCTTACGCCACCCCAACGGGTCCTTACGCGACAACGGGTCAGTCATCTCCGCCACCGACGACGCTCTCAACTGATCCCTCACACTCTCAAACCCGTCTATCGTCAACATCAACTTCACCAAATCCACCGAACTTATCACCCAACCCCCGGCCGAACCCAACGTGTGTATATCCGACCCGCCATACGACCTCCTCGACAACCTCCCCCTATCCGCGTAATCTCCCGTCCTATACGCCGTATCTGGCTCATAATACGACACCTCACCCTCCAACCTGTCCTCCCTATGCGAATACCCCACGTGCGCATCATACACCCCCAAAGGCCCTAACACCTCACTCCTCACATAATCCTCGTATGGCACACCCGACGCCTTAGCCACCACCTCTCCCAATATCCCATACCCGAAATTCGAGTACGACGAATACGCACCAGGCTCAAAATGCAACTTCTTACCCTGCATATACCTGATAATATCCTCCATCGTCACCGGCAAATCCCGCCCCATCCCATCCGCCACAGTATACGCCATGAACATCGGGTCACCATACTCCGTGCGCCACCCGCCCGAATGGTCAAGCAGATTGCGCACACTGATACGCCCCATCCTCGGGTCACGCATCGACAAATACACATTGTCATTAAGCACACCAGTAGGACCAAACACCTTCTGATCCAACACCAACCTCCCACTCTCCACCAGACGCATCACCGCCACAGCCGTTATCAACTTCGACACACTCGCCACACGCATCACGTGCCACGGCTCCATCTCCACACTATCCTCCACATCGCTATACCCGAACCCCTTGGCGAACACCAACCTGCCCCCCTTGCTTATCGCCACACTAACACCACCACGCAACCCCTCCTGCCTCATGAACTTCTTCAACTGCACACCAAAGATGTCCACAAGACTGTCACCACTCATATCATTAGTCACCCTATACGACCGCGCCACGCCCCCCACAGCACCCGCATATTCCACCCCACTAACCGTCATGTCACTCCGCGTCAGCCACAACCCCAACGGCAGCAACGCCACACCCACAATCAACGTCTTACGCCACAGGTTAAGCCGTATCACGCCCGCCCCCTGTATATCGCCATGCCGTTCCTCAACGCCATGCTCCCAGCCGCAGCCAACGCCAACGACGGCGCATGCTGCACGCCAAACACCACTATCACCATATATGCCACAATCATCCCCACATTCACCCAAGCCATACCCCTCAACGCCCTCCACTTCCTCGCCGCTAACGCCCAGATCATCGGCACATACAACACCGACGCCCACAAAACATTGTAGTTATACGACGTGATCTTTATCTCCGACACCACCCACAAGAACCAGAATAGCAACGCCAATACCATCATGACCACATACATCACATAGTCATACCATTTACACCATTTACCACCCTTTACCTCATATACCACGATACACAATGTCAACACGAACACCCCCCACGCCACCATCCCAGGCGTCACACTCCACGCCCCATCCTCCTCAAACTCCCCACGCTCCAGCAACACCTGAGGCTCCCCCAGCAGCCCCTCCTCATCTAA
This sequence comes from uncultured Marinilabiliaceae bacterium, assembly GCA_964588595.1. Lineage (GTDB taxonomy): Bacteria > Bacteroidota > Bacteroidia > Bacteroidales > Marinilabiliaceae > W3P20-009. The sequence continues at coordinate 2,649 of CAZPPW010000084.1, read as the reverse complement.
TAGCTTCTCCAAATAGTCGGGCAACATCGCCTTATCATACGCCGACACATGCCTATCCGCCCTGACGCCAAGTATCAGGTCAATACCCGCACCATACCACTTATCCGGCCCCACATACTCATGCAGGCAATCCCGAAATGTCTCCTCTCCCTTCACCATGCACTCACCGCCCTTCACCCCAGCGCACCTGAACACCACGTCCCTTATCCTCGTCGCACAGTTGTCAAAGAAGAAGTCATACCTGTAAAACCTGTTCTCAGGCTGTATGTTCCTTATCAAAAACTCCTCCACCGCCTCCCTCTGACTCCTTGACAGTATCAACTCGCGCTCCACAACCCCTCTCTTCTCCCACTTGTAAGACCCTACAAACCTCCAATAACTCGTAGCCGACAGCATATAGTCCAGCGTCCCGCACAAGAACTTAGGCACAAAGTATGGCGTACTAAAGTCGAACGTCCCATAGTTGAACACCATGTCTATGTCCCGACCCACATCTCGCACCCGCACCGCACTATGCCCGTATGCGCTATATATCTCACCGCCCGATGTGCACGTGAGTAGTGTTATCTGTAAATCTTGCTCTTTACTCCTATTTACAAGGGCTGTATCTCTTTCGTTTACCTGTCCTTTGATAGGTAAATTTACAGCAACGAGCAGCGCAAGTGTAATTGTAAATCGTATCTTGTCAATCACTTCCTATAAGTAAATTTACACGATTAACCCGCCTATCAGCTCCCTTATATCCTCTATCCCATGTCGTTCCATATACTCCTCAATGCCATGCACCACCTTTATCGAGGTCGTCGGGTCAAGGAAGTTGGCCGTACCAATCTGCACCGCGCTTGCGCCCGCCAATAGGAACTCCACGGCATCCGTAGCGTTGGTTATGCCACCAAGTCCCACCACAGGTATCTTCACCGCCTTGCTAACCTGCCACACCATCCTCAACGCCACTGGCTTAACTGCCGGTCCCGATAGCCCCGCCGTGACGGTCGATACCACCGGCCTACGCCTCTCAGCGTCTATCGCCATACCCAACATGGTGTTTATCAGCGACACCGAGTCCGCTCCGGCACTCTCCACAGCCTTGGCTATCGATGCTATATCCGTCACATTTGGCGTCAACTTCACCATCAGATGCTTCGGATACGCCGCCCTGACCGCCTCGACCACCTTGCCCGCTAACGTGCAATCCGCCCCAAATGCCATGCCACCCTGCTTCACGTTCGGGCAAGATATGTTCAACTCTATCGCCGCTATCTTGTCCAACGTTGCCACACGCTCCGCCGTCTTCACATAGTCGTCTATCGACGCCCCCGACACGTTGACTATCACGTTGTTACTATACTTCAACAACTGCGGGTATATATGCTCGCAAAAATACTCCACACCCTTATTCTGAAGCCCCACGGCGTTAAGCATCCCCATAGGTGTCTCCGCCAATCGTGGATATGGGTTGCCCTCACGCGCCTGCAACGTCGTGCCCTTCACTATGAAGCCTCCCAACTCCGACACGTCAAAAAAGTCGTCATATTCCAACCCATAGCCAAACGTGCCAGAGGCCGTGAGTACCGGGTTCTTCAGCTCTAAGCCGTTGCCCAGGTTTACTATCGTGTTTACCATCTTAGTTCGTTTACATTGAATACTGGCCCGTCCGCACAGACCCTCTTATTGCCGTTTACCGTGTCCGTAACGCAACACAAGCACACCCCAAAGCCGCACGCCATCATGTTCTCCAACGACGCGTAACACTCCACGCCCGCCTCCTGAGCCCTACGCGCCACAGCCTTCATCATCGGCGTCGGACCACATTGCATCACGCTCGTAAATCCCTTCAAACCCTCCACCGTCATGTCCGCATGATCCGTCACAAAACCCTTCGTCCCCTCCGAACCATCCTCCGTGGCCACATCCACGCGCCCCACCTCCCTATACTTATCCAACCTCAGCAACGCCCCGGCACTCCGCGCGCCAAACAAAAACGTAGGCTTCGCACCCCTCTTCCTGAGCTCCTTGCCCAGCATCATGAGCGGCGCCACTCCCACGCCACCGCCCACCAGCAACGGACGCTCTCCCGCCACCGACATGTCAAAACCGTTCCCCAATGGGAACACCACGTCCAGCCTGTCCCCCGCCTGGCAACCCACAAGCTTCCGAGTGCCATTCCCGGCACGCCTCACAAGAAGCTCCATCACCTTCGAATCCGGGTTATAATCATGTATCGATATCGGACGACGCAACATCACCCCGTCCGCACCCTTCACGCGTATCTCCACAAACTGACCCGGCCTAATCTCAGGCTCCACACCCTCCACCTTCAGCCTTATCAAATATAAATCCTCACCTATCACGCTGTTCGACAGCACCCCAAGGTCGCCTATGTTCTTCTTTGACATATTATCACGCTTTATTCCCGCAAAATTACCTACTTTTCCTCCACACCACTAACATCACGCCCACTTTTCACCTCCTCATCACCCTCAATCCCCCCCATCCGCATCCTCCCGCCCCTCCCCATGCAACCTTTATTAACACGCAAGCGGGTATAAACCCTCACAAGGAGGTAACAGTCAGGTGTAAACCCGTTGCCTGGAACGTCTCTCCCCTAACGGCAACCTCCAGTTGTACAGACGATGTCCACATCGTCTC
>CAZPPW010000083.1:0-4920 GCA_964588595.1 uncultured Marinilabiliaceae bacterium | reverse complement strand
GCGCACTATTTCCTGTCTTCTGCCAATTTGTAGACTATTTGTTTGATTTGGGCGGCTTCGTCTTTTGGGTTTTTGCCGATGAGGGATTGATAGGGGATGGGGTTGCCGAAGATGACGTCGATGTGTTTGCCTTCTTGCTTGTACATCTCGTTGGGGAGGTAGAGCATCTCGATGTTGAATTTTATGCCGAGAGCTTTCCGGACTTTGGCGAGGTTGTAGAAGAAGTTGCTGTTGCGCCCGGTGATGTAGACGGGGATTATGTCGCGTTGTGTCTCGACGGCTTTGGAGACGAAGGACTTTTTCCATTCGAGGTCCATGATTTGCCCTTTTTGTTTGCGGGAGCATAGACCGGCGGGGAACATGAGCATCTGGGCGTCGCTTTTGAAGGCTTCGTCCATGAGTTCGACGGCGTGTCGTCCGGTGGTGCCGGTCTTGTTGACGGGGAGGAATATGTCGGAGAAGTTTTTGAGGAAGAGGAGCATGTCGTTGACGGGGAACTTGAGGACTTTGAATTTCTTGCCTACCGCGCTTATGAGGGCCATGCCGTCGAGTCCTCCCATGGGGTGGTTGGAGGCGAAGATGAATCGTCCTGTGTTGGGGATGTTGTCGAGGCCGTAGATGTCCATTGTGGCTTTGAACTTGCGGAGGATGTCGTCGGCGAAGTCTATGCCGCGGCAGTTGCGCCGTGAGACGATGTAGTTGTTGATGTCGTCTTGGTGTATGGTGCGTTTGAGGTAGTTGACGATGAAGCGCGGTACTTTGGCGCCTTTGCTTTTGGCGGCTATTATCTTGTCGACGTCGATGGTGAGGGTTTGCCGTGCCTCTTCTTCGGATATGTCGGAGTTGGCCATGTTTTGTTGTTTTATGATGCAAATATACGCACCGTTTGCGTATAAGCCTTGGCGCGGGGGCATGAAAAATCCCCCGTCTTCGTGGAGAAGGCGGGGGATATATTGCAGTGTTAAGCTACGCGCTTAGTTCTTTGCGATGACACGAGCCATCTCGCAGCACTTGTTGGAGTAGCCCCACTCGTTGTCGTACCAAGAGAGAACCTTAACGAAGGTTGGGTCGAGGACGAGGGTCTTGTCGGCGTCGAAGATGGAGGTGTGGGGATCGTTGCGGAAGTCGGTGGAGACGACAGCATCCTCGGTGTAGCCGAGAACGCCTTTGAGTTCGCCTTCAGAAGCGGCTTTCATAGCAGCGTTGATAGCGTCCTTGTCGGCGGGCTTCTCGAGCTCGACGGTGAGGTCTACGATGGAGACGTCGGAGGTGGGGACGCGGAGAGAGATGCCAGTGAGTTTGCCGTTGAGGACAGGGAGGACCTTGCCTACGGCCTTAGCAGCACCGGTGGAGGAGGGGATGATGTTCTCAAGGATGCCACGGCCACCGCGCCAATCCTTCTTAGAAGGGCCGTCGACGGTCTTCTGGGTAGCGGTAGCGGCGTGAACTGTGGTCATGAGGCCGCGCTTGATGCCGAAGGTGTCGTTGAGGACCTTGGAGATAGGAGCGAGGCAGTTGGTGGTGCAGCTTGCGTTGGAGATGATCTTCTGGCCAGCGTAGGTTTTGTCGTTAACACCGTAGACGAACATAGGGGTAGCGTCCTTAGAAGGAGCGGACATGATGACCTTCTTGGCGCCAGCCTTGAGGTGAGCGCTTGCGAGCTCCTCAGTGAGGAAGAAGCCGGTGGACTCGATGACTACGTCGACGCCGAGCTCGCCCCAGGTGATGTTGGCGGGATCCTTCTCAGCGAAGACTTGGATCTTCTTGCCGTCGACAACCATGAAGTTGCCCTCGACCTTGATGTCGTGGTTGAAACGACCGTGTACGGAGTCGTACTTGAGCATGTAGGCGAGGTAGTCAGGGTCGAGGAGGTCGTTGATGCCTACAACCTCGAGGTCCTGGTTGAAGTTCTCGACAGCAGCACGGAAGACCATGCGGCCGATGCGGCCGAAGCCATTGATACCAATCTTAATCATTTCTGTAGATTTGAATTATAATGATTTTATCTTGTCTGTTATTGTTATGTTTTTGTGTGGGGTAAGCTCGTTAAAGCTACGCGAAGGTAGCATAAAAAAAGGAACGGGCAAAGACCCATCCCCTAAGCTCTTTATGCGACGTTGGCAGGCAGAGAGTTTGACTGAACGTGGCTATAGGCAGGGCATTCTTGTGTGCTGCCGCAAGAAGTCAGCAAAGCGCCGGCGATGGCTAACGAGGCTATAAGCAACATTAACTTTTTCATAACTGCTTATTATTTTGACCGCTAAGTTAAACAAATAGTTTATTGCCGAGGGGTAACATTGGGTTAAATAATCTTACGCCATGTTATGTATGCCCGGCTGTTGGTTTATTTTACGGGGGTGAGGGTGTGAAGGTTTCAGTGTATGGCGAGTTCGCATCCGCCGAAACGTGGTTTCTTATGGCTCCAGCTTCGTCCTGTGCCGCAAGAGGCGAGGAGGATGAGGCAGGCGAGGAGGAGGGTGAGCAGGGGAAATAATCTGTTACGCTTCATAGTAAAAGCATTAATTTAACGTCGGCAAATCTAACAAAAGTATCAGATATAGCAATATGAAGAGCGTCAGAAAGGGCGATAGGTGGTTGTTGGGGGGCTTAGTGGCGGTGGCGGTGGCGTTGCCTATGGCGACCATTGTGAGCATACCGTCGCCGTTGCTTGAGAGCCCGACATCGGTTGTGGCGTATTCGACAGAGGGGGAGTTGATAGCGGCACAGATAGCGAGTGACGGTCAGTGGAGGTTTCCGTTGTCGGACAGTGTGCCGGAGCGTTATGCGTGTGCGCTTGTGGCGTATGAGGATAAGAGGTTTTGGGAGCATAATGGGGTGGACTTGATAGCGATAGCGCGGGCTGTGCGGGCGGACTTGGCTCAGGGGAGGGTGGCTCAGGGGGCGTCGACGATCACGATGCAGGTGGCGCGCATGGCGTATGGGAACGGGGCGAGGACGGTGTGGAACAAGCTATTGGAGATGATGACGGCGTTGGGGTTGGAGTTGACGCGGACGAAGGAGGAGATATTGGCGTTGTATGCGGCGAATGCGCCTATGGGTGGGAATATTGTGGGGTTGCAGGCGGCGTCGTGGAGGTATTTTGGGCGTAGGCCGTGTGATTTGACGTGGGCGGAGGCGGCGTTGTTGGCGGTGTTGCCGAATGCTCCGGCGCGGGTGCACGTGGCGAGGAACAGGGAGCGGTTGAAGAGCAAGCGTGACCGTTTGCTCTTGAAGTTGTTTAGGAATGGGGATATAGACAGGTCGACGTATGAGTTGTCGGTGGCGGAGCCGTTGCCTACGGAGCCACACCCGATAAACAACCGAGCGCCGCAGTTGCTGAACAGGCTTGCCACGCGGTATAGGGGTCAGTCGGAGACGACGATCAGCGCGATGATGCAGAGCAGGGTTCAGGCGATAGCGGACCAGTATTCGGAGCGGTACGCGTTGAACAGGATAAACGACATAGGCGTGTTGGTGGCGGAGATTGGGAGTGGGGATATACTGGCGTATGTGGGGAACTCGTCGAGGGAGTCGCCGACGTCGATGGTGGACAATGTGACGTCGGAGCGGTCGACTGGCAGCACTCTGAAGCCGATATTGTATGCCACGATGTTGACGTTGGGGGAGATGACGCCTCGGCGGATATGGGCGGACACGCCGTTGGACATTAACGGGTTCACGCCACAGAACTATAACCATGATTATCGTGGGGCGGTGCATGCGGATGAGGCGTTGACGCGGTCGCTGAATGTGCCGTTGGTGCGTATGCTGACGGTGCATAACATAGGGCGTTTCTTGTTGGACTTGCGGCAGATTGGCGCGACGACGATGACGAGGAGTCAGGACTATTATGGGGCGTCGCTCATATTGGGAGGCGCGGAGACGACGTTGTTGGACTTGTGCGGGATGTATGCGAACATGGCGCGGCATCTGAACCATTACAATGAAGACCCGAGTGTGGTGGGGCGTCCGTTGGAGGATTATCGTCCGTTGCGGTTGACTCGGGCGGGGACGGCGGAGGTGCCGGAGCGGCTGGCGTCGGCGACGTTGCCGTCGCCTGCGGCTATTTGGCACACGTTTGAGGCGATGTCGAATTTGAGTCGTCCGGAGGAGGAGGCAGATTGGCAGACGTTCTCGTCGATGAAGAGGGTGGCGTGGAAGACTGGGACGAGTTTTGGTGGGCGTGACGCGTGGGCTGTGGGGTTGACGCCGACGCATGTGGTGGGGGTGTGGGTGGGTAACTCGACGGGAGAGGGGCGTGCGGGATTGACGGGTGTGGGGTATGCGGCTCCGGTGATGTTTGACGTGTTCACGATGTTGCGCGGTGGCAGGTGGTTTGAGGAGCCGTATGATGACGAGGAGGAGGTTGTGGTGTGCCGGAGTAGCGGGATGGTGGCGTCGGGAGTGTGTGGGGAGGTGGACACGGTGCGGTTGCCGCGGGCGTGTGTGGATGCAGGGAGGTGTCGGTATTGCAGGTTGGTGCATTTGTCGGAGGATGGGAAGTGGCAGGTGAACACGAGTTGCGCGTCGGCGAGTGGTATACGGACGGAGTCGCGGTTTGTGTTGCCGGCGCGGATGGAGTATTATTACAGGAGGTATCATACGGATTATGAGGTGTTGCCGCCGGTGCGGAGTGATTGCGCGTTGTCGTCGCAGAAGCGCATAGCGGTGATATATCCTCATTATAATCAGACGATAGTCAGGACGCGTGCGTTTGACGGCACGTTGCAGGGGGTGGTGTGTGAGGCGGCGGCGCCACAGGGGGTGACGTTGTATTGGCATTTGGATGATGAGTATTTGTCGTCGACGACAGGTGAGCACCAGATGCTGGTGAGCCCGTCGGTGGGAGAGCATAGGTTGACGATAGTGTCGGGGGATGGGCAGACGTCGACTGTGCTTTTCAGGGTGGAGTGAGTGGGG
>CAZPPW010000082.1:3634-4937 GCA_964588595.1 uncultured Marinilabiliaceae bacterium | reverse complement strand
GGTTTGGTACCGTAGCACAATTGGATAATGCCTCTGGTTACGGCCCAGAAGATTGGGGGTTCGAATCCCTCCGGTATCACTCCTCCGAGTCTCGGATCTATCCGAGACTCTTTTTTTATCCCCACACGCACCCCTAACGGCAACCCCCACTTGCACACCCGCCGCCCACATCCCCTCTACGCCGCCAGGCGTGCTAACTAACTCCCCCACCCCCTCTCCCAAAAAACAAACTCCCCCCTTGCCCCCAACCCAAATCTTTCCTACCTTCACACAAAAAATGCCCAACAAACTACTCTCCATAATCATCCCAGCCTACAACATGCAGGCCTACCTCCCACATTGCCTCAACTCACTCCTCGCACTCCCCGACACCTCCTCCCTCGACATCATAATCGTCAACGACGGCTCAACCGACAACACCCCCTCCATCGCACAACAATACCTCTCCCAACACCCCCACGACATCACGCTAATCAACAAAACCAACGCACACTACGGCTCCTGCATAAACACCGCGCTCCCCATAGCGCAAGGCGAATACGTCAAAATACTCGACGCCGACGACTGGCTCGACACCACATCACTCCAATCTCTCCTCCAAACACTCCCCACACTCCACCACGACATCATCATCACCCCCTACATCAACCACTACGACGACACCAACACACAAACCCTCGCCCACCCACACCTCCCCACCAACCAACTCACACCCGCCAACCTCCTCCACCTCCCCAAATCCTCACTCCCCATCTTCCACGCCTCACTCACCTACCGCCGCCAACTACTCCTCGCCCTCAACTACCACCAGTCCGAACACGTCCTCTACTCCGACCTCCAGTGGACCACCATCCCCATGGCCACATTCCGCTCCGCACGCTACCTCCCACTCCCCCTCTACCACTACCGACGCAACAGGCAAGGCCAATCCATGGACCCCGCCATACGCGCCGCCCACTTCACCGACGAAATCACCGTCCAATCCCACATCCTCACCTCCCTCGCACAACTCACCCCAGCCACGCCACACAACCAACAACTCCTCCACAAAATACTCCTCAAACTCACCTCCCGACTCTACCGCGACATCATCGTCAAACAAAAAACGCCACTCTCACTCCTCATCCCCTTCGACCAACAACTCCACACCCTCTTCCCGCAACTCTACCACCAACTCAACCACCAACCCATCTCCGACCTCCTCCCCATCCCCTACATCTACCTCTTCCGCCACAACCACACACGCCTCCTCTCCCTCGCCATCTCCCTCCGCAACCTCCTCCACCACTCCTAACCCACACCC
>CAZPPW010000082.1:0-3534 GCA_964588595.1 uncultured Marinilabiliaceae bacterium | reverse complement strand
TCTCCCACCAAAATCCCCTATCTTTGCCGCGCACTCCATTCCCACACAATGACCATCTCCGTCATAATATCCACCTACAACAACCCACTCTACCTCGGACTAACCCTCCAAGGCTACTCCCTACAATCCCTCACACCCGACGAAATAATCATCGCCGACGACGGCTCCTCGCCCGACACCGCGCAACTCATCTCACTCTACCACAACATACTCCCCATACACCACATCTGGCAACCACACCACGGCTTCCAAAAAAGCCGTATCCTCAACCTCGCCATAGCCCACGCCTCCTCCGACTACCTCATCTTCACCGACCAAGACTGCATCCCCCACCCCGACCTCATCCTGACGCACGCACGCCAAGCCCTACCCCGTCACTTCATATCCGCCGGATGCCTCCGCCTCCCCACCAACGCCTCACAACGCATCTCCCCGGCCGACATCTCCTCACAACGCATCTTCAACCCTCATTGGCTCACCTCCATAGGCATGCCCCTGTCCATCAAACTCGCACGCCTCCTCCACAACAACACACTCCAGCACGCCCTCAACACCCTCTCCCCAGCACGCCCCACATTCAACGGTTGCAACTCCTCCGCATGGCGCAACGACATAATCGCCGCCAACGGATTCGACGAACGTATGCGCTACGGCGGACAAGACCGTGAACTCGGCATACGACTCATCAACAACCACGTCCTACCACTCCAACGCCGCTACTCCGCCATAACCATACACCTCGACCACCAACGCCCCTACCGCACTCAGCAATCCCTCAACTTCAACAACTCCATCATCCGCCACTCCCGCAACGCCAACGCCACACGCACCCCCTACGGCCTCACCCAAGTCATCCTATGAACACCCTCATCATCGAGTTCAACACCTGGCACGGCGAATGCCTACCCCCAGTGATTCACCTCCTCGCCTCGCACGGCGACAACCTCACCCTCATCTGCCCCACCTCCACCTTCAACGCCCTCACACCCGCCGAGCAACATCAAGTCCATCACGTCCCCTCGCATGGCCGTGGCCTGCCCGCAGCCCTACGCGTCATGCGTCTCATCCACTCCCTCCATCCCGACCAGCTCTACCTCAACACCGCCCAAGGCAGTGGCGCCCTGTGGCTCTCCCTCCTCCTCACTTTCTCCCGCATCCCCCTCATCGGCACCATCCACAACCTCACCAAACTACAATCCTCCCTCGGTCAACGTCTTATCTCCCATCGCATCTCCGCCTACTACGTCCTCGCACCCTACCTCCTCCCACATCTCCAGCAACTCACCACCCTCCCCGCCCATATCCTCCCCACACTGCCCGACAATGGTGGCCCCGCCCTGACCCTCCCTCCCGACACATCTCTCGCCATAATCCCCGGCTCGGTCGACTTCAACCGCCGCGACTACGCCTCCCTCATACCCCTCGCGCAATCCCGTCCCGACCTCACCTTCGTCATCCTCGGCGATATATCACGCCACGATGGCCCACGCCTCCTATCCCTCATCTCCACCCTCCCCCACGTCATCCTCAACCCCTCACTCCCCATCACCCTCCCCCACCATCTCCCACGCTTCATCCTCTTCTCCCATTTCATCCCACGCCATCTCTTCGACGCTTTCCTGCGCTCCGCCAAATACCTCCTCCCCCTCATCCCTCCAGCCCACACCGACCTCTACCTCACCCGAAAAGTCTCCGGCACATTCGTCCTCTCCGCACGCTTCCACCTCCCCCTCCTCATCCCGCCCGCCCTCGCCCCACTCGCCAACTCCTACCCCACCTCACCTCTCTAAAACATCCCCCGCATCCCCTCTCTGACATTTTTACCCTATATTTGCCCCTATGAAACACATTCTCATCATCCTCACCCTCTGCGCCATATCCCTCACAGCGCACGCCCAGCGAGACTCTCTCAACGTCTTCGCCTCATCCTCCGCCTCCATAGCCTCCAACCACAACATTCGCCCACTCCTCTCCTACTCTAACCAATGGGGCGAATACACCCAGTTCGACCACGCCGAGGCCCTCATCGCCACAGGCCTCGCCTATCGCCACACATTCCGCAACCCACGCCTGACCTTCTCCGCCGGCTTCTCCGCGCAACTCTCCACCGACTCCCTCCGCACCATGCTCTCCCAACTCTACGCCAATTTCCAACTCCTCATGTTCGATGTCCGCCTTGGCCTCGAAAACTACACCCCCATCGAGACTAACTGGTCCACCGCCATCGGCTCTTTCCTCATGAGCAACAACGCCCGCCCCTACCCCCGTGCATGGGCTGGCATCCTCCGCTACTGGTCCATCCCCCTCAACCGCCTCCCCTTCTCCTGGGCCTCCCATCTCGAGAATATCCTCCAAATACGTGGCGGCCTCTCTTTCGCCCATGTCGACGATGAAGGCCGCTCCGACTATACCGACAACGTCCTCCTGCACGAGAAGTTCGCCTACGCTCGCATCGGACGCTACTTCCTCAAACCCTACGTCGGCCTCTACCACAGCGTATGTATAGGCGGCACACTCTCCAACGGCACCAAGATCCCCGTCGACTTCATCAACTCTTTCCTCGGCAAACGAGGCGACCCCGAGATTTTCGGCAATGGCAAGTTCCGTGGCGAGACAACTAACGCCGCAGGAGGTCACCAAGGCCTATGGGATCTCGGCGTCGACATCGCCCTCCCCTTCGCCGATGCCAAAGTCTACTACCAACAGCCCTTTGTCGATAGCAAAACCATAAAACCCATAGGTCATAGCCGCACCGACCTCCAGGCCGGCATCCTCGTCCACCCCCATGGCCTCAAAGCCCTCCAAGAGTTCTCCATCGAGTTCATCACCACCAAATGGTGCGGCGGCGAAGGCATCCCCGACCCCCTCGTGCCCAACCAGAAGGGCGGCTACACCTACCTCTACCCCTCCGAATACGACACCAACGACATCCCACACCTGAAGCAAGATGTCCTCCTCTCCTCCGACGTTGCCGCATGGGAAGCCACGCACGGCGAGATTAAGACCCACAACGACCTCAAAGAGTTCTTCCAAGCCACCTACAACCACGACTGCGAATATGGCGGACGACTCCTCTACCTCGAGAACTACTGCCTCGAGCAAGGGTGGACCCATGCCGGGCTGTCCACCGGCGCGCCACTCCTCCACACCAACGAACTCGTATCACGCTACGCCCCACAAGGCACCATGCCCCTCAAAGCACGTTTCCCCAACATCCGCATCCGCGCCTTCAACTTCGGCCTCCGCGGCCAGGTAGGACCCATACTCTACAACTTCCGCCTCACCGCCTCACACAACTACGGCAACTACCGCGAGAAATATATCGGCGAAGACCCCTCCAGCAGCTGGAATCCACAACCCAACTACCTCTTCGCCACCACGCAACACCAAACCTACTCCCGCCTCTCCCTCGCCGCCAACATCACCCCCCACTGGCAACTCTCCACCTCCTACGCCCTCGACCTCGGCGACCTCTACAAATCCTTCTCCGCCCGCCTCTCCATCCTCTACCACATCCCCCTCCCCTAACGCCGC
>CAZPPW010000081.1:0-5055 GCA_964588595.1 uncultured Marinilabiliaceae bacterium | reverse complement strand
CACCCCCCCCCCCCCCACAACCACACCCACCCACACTCCCCCTCCTTCACCCCCACCCGCGCCACAATCCACCCCACACACACCGCCAACCCCCGAAATATCCTCCCTGCATCCTCCCTGCATGCTCCAACGATGCTCCAACGATGCTCCAACGATGCATCCCCGATGCTCCGCGACTCTTTCCCGCTTCCCAGTCAAACCCCAAAAATTTCACTTCACGCCAAATCCCACACCCCACTCACCTCACTCACAATTTCAACTTTAACTTCTCTTAATAACCCATGTACAGACGATGTCCGCGGCATCTCTACGCCGTATGGCGTGTGTAAAGGCGTTGCCTGGAACGTCTCTCCGCCCCCGTCTCTCCCCCACACACAAAAAATCACCCGCCCGGCTCACGCCGGACGGGCGATAACTATAAAAACGACTATAATATTATCCCAAGAAAGAAATCAATATGCCAGCCGCAACAGCCGAACCAATAACGCCCGACACATTCGACGACATACAATAATTCAGCACATGGTTGCGCGGGTCATACTTCAACGCGATCTCATTAGCCACACGCGCAGCCATAGGCACCGCGCTCAAACCAGTAGCGCCCACAAGCGGGTTAATCTTCTTCTTCGAGAACAAGTTCATAATCTTCACCAGCATGATGCCACCGAAAATCGAGAACCCGAACGCCAAGAAGCCGCCTGCCACGATACCAATAGTAGTCCAGTTCAAGAACGCCTCCACCGTCATCGTAGCGCCAACCGACAACCCAAGGAATATCGTCGCCGAGTTCATTATAGCGTTCGACGCGGCGTCATATATGCGCGACGTGTTCGACCCTATCTCCTTAAGCAAGTTGCCAAACATCAGCATACCCACCAGCGACACAGCGTCCGGCACAATGATTGCCACAATCGTCGTAGTCGCGATAGGGAAGATAATCTTCAACGCACGCATATTCTTTATCTCCGTCTTGTTCGGATACAACTTGTCCTGCTCCTTCATGTTGATTCTCAACTCCTTCTCCGAGCAAGTCAACTTCACCACCAAAGGAACAATCACAGGCACCAACGCCATATACGAGTACGCCGCGATAGCTATCGGACCCAACAAGTGGGGCGCCAACTTAATCGTCGTGAAGATCGCCGTAGGCCCATCCGCGCCACCTATAATAGCCAACGACGCAGCCTCAGGCATCGTGAAGAAGTTGCAAGCCACAAGCAGCACCGCAAAGATGCCAAACTGCGCTCCCGCGCCAAATATAGCCAACTTCAAGTTGCGAAGCATCGGCCCGAAGTCCGTCAACGCCCCCACGCCCATGAAGATGATCGGAGGCAGGAACCCGCTCTTAATCAACGCGTAATACAAGAAGTTCATAATGCCCAAATCATGCGCTATCTCGGGCAACGACATCTCATACACGTTCTTCGTAACCTCCACCCCATTCTTCATGAAGTGCACCATGCCCTCGCCATCAGCCGCTATCACGCCCATACCTCCACCAGGAAAGTTGGCTATCAGCACACCAAATGCTATCGGCACAAGCAGCAACGGCTCAAACTCCTTCCTGATGCCAAGATACAGCAACAAGAACGCCAACGCGTACATTATAAGGAACTCCGGACGGTCCACTATCGAACCGATCGCCGTCATCCCATATATCTTCTCTAATATCTCTTGCATGGCTCGGCCTCCTTATTTGATCTTCATCAATACGTCATCCTCTGCCACCGACGAGCCGCTCACAACGCTAATCTCCGTCACCACGCCGTCTTTCTCGGCCGCTATGGCGTTAAAAGTCTTCATGGCCTCAATGTAGCACACCGTCTGGCCCTTCTTGACCACGTCGCCCACCTTGACAGCCACGTCACCGCTGTTCTTCACCAAGTAGAACTTGCCCTCAAGTGGCGATGCCAACGGGTCACCCTCGCCAGGCGCCGCCTGCGCCGCCTGGGCTGCCCCCGACACCGGCGCGCTGCCGTCCTTAGGCCCAAACGTCACCTGATATTTCTGGCCGTCAACGTCCACCACCACAGTCTGTGTGCCGGTCAACGCCGCCCCCTTGTTCTTCTCCGCCTTGCGCTTAGCCAAGTCCGCCTCAAAGTCAGCCTTGGCCTTGCCGCTCTTATACGCGCGATATTGCTGCGGATGCATAGCAAGCTCAAATAGCTCCTCCTCATCCTCACCAAGATCCCAGCCATTGTCGGCCATCTCCTTGCGGAACTCGTCCAACGCGTCAGGATAGTTCGACTGCGGGTCCTCCTCATGAAACTCCCTGCCCTGCTCCTTGGCCTTAGCCACAAGCTCCGGCGCCAATGCGCCAGGCAACTTGCCACTCTTGCCCAGCATCATGTCCCAAATGTCATCCGCTATCATGCTCCAGCGCTCCTTGCCCTTCTCCATCTGCATGACGTTCATAAGAGCCATATTCTTCACATACTGGCTGAATGGCGTCACCAAACACGGATAACCCATCATAGGCCATACATACGACACCTCGTTGAACAACTTGATAAGCAACTGGTCCTGCGTCAACTTAGACTGACCATGCTTCTCCTTCCACGAGTTCAACGACGACAAGTTAGTCTCAAGATCCGTCATCAAACTGCCCATCATGCCACCAGGCAAGCCCGGGCCAATAAGCAGAGAGTTCATAAGCCTGTTACGGCTCGGTATGTAATAGCCAAGGAAATCGTCCATCATCTCCTGGATGAGCGAACGCACCTCCATATAGGCCTCCATATTCACCTCCGGCACACTAAACCCTGCATCCTTCAGCATCGCCTGCACCGCCAGCACGTCCGCATGACCCGTGCCCCACGACAGCGGCTCCATACCCACGTCGATAATGTCGCACCCCGCCTGGCACACCTCCAAAATCGACGCCATGCTGAACCCAGGACCCGCATGACTGTGATACTGTATCGTGATGTCTGGATACTTCGCCTTGATAGCGCCCACAATCTTGCCCAACGACACCGGCCTGCCTATGCCCGCCATGTCTTTGATGCATATCTCGTCCGCACCAGCCTCTATAAGCTTGAACGCCAAATCAGTGTAATACTCCACAGTGTGTATCGGCGAATACGTGATGCACAGGCAGCACTGCGATATCATGCCCCCCTCATGAGCATACCCAATCGACGGGATGATATTGCGCACATCATTAAGCCCGCAGAACGTACGGGCAATGTCCGTACCCTGCTTCTTCTTGACCTTATAGAACAACTTGCGCACATCAGCCGGCACAGGACTCATCCTCAACCCGTTCAACGCACGATCCAGCATGTGGGTCTGTATCCCAGCCTCATGAAATGGCTTAGTCCACGCGCGCACAGCCTTGTTTGGATTCTCGCCATACAGCAAATTCACCTGCTCAAAGCCACCACCATTGGTCTCTACTCGCGCAAAACACCCCATCTTCACAATATACGGGGCCACCTTCACCAACTGGTCTACACGGGGCACATACTTGCCCGACGACTGCCACATGTCGCGAAACACGAGGCTGAACTTAATCTCTCTCGACATTATTGTTATGTTCTATATTATCCTATTCTACAATTTCTTAATCTCTATAACCTGGCCCTCGCCACCCGTCACTTCCTGCACGGCGCGCTCTATGGCCTTCGCCACGGCGGGGCTGACACTCATGTTCGGCTTAGCGGCGGGCTTAGCCTCCTCCTCGGGCGCCACCTTGTTCACCGCCTTTATCAACAACTTGCCCCCCTCAATGATGATTATAAGGACCACAAACACTGTCCCCATGCCCACCACCAATAGCTTCAGGGCCTCAAGCATGTTACTTAAATCCATTTCTAATCTTTACGCTTTGATGTTATACAAATCTCTCACGTACTCATGGCACACGCCACTTTCCACTCCCAAATATACTAAAAATATTAAACCCCTATAACATTTCACCTTTTTGCGACACCCCCTATTGCCCCATTTCCCCACTTCTCCCCCTATTTTACACTATAATCCACCACCTTCCCCCTCCCCTCGCCTACCTTTGTCAACATAAATCAACACTTATTCTCAATGAACATCTACACCACCCTGACCCTCGCTCTCCTCACTTCCTGCGCCTCCGCTCTCGCGCAAGACACCACCTTCGTAGCCACGGGCAACCCCATCCTGCGCTACAAATACCTCGGCGACCCCGCCGCACTCGTCGACAACGACGGCACACTCTACCTCTACGCCGGTCACGACGCTTGCCCCCCACCCCACAACTACTACAAAATCGACGAGTGGGCAGTCCTCTCCACCAAGGACCTCAAGACTTGGCACGAACACCCCACCCCACTCCATGCCACCGACTTCCAATGGGCCTCCGGCGAGGCATGGGCAAGCCAAGTCATACGCAAGGGCGACAAATACTTCTGGTACGTCACCGTCGAGCATAAGAACATCGACGGCAAACAAGGCAAAGCCATAGGCGTCGCAGTCTCCAACTCCCCCACTGGCCCCTTCAAAGACGCACGTGGCTCAGCCCTCGTCACCAACAACATGACCACACAATACACCTCAATCCCCTGGGACGATATCGACCCCACAGTCATAATCGACACCGACGGCACCCCCTACCTCATCTGGGGCAACACACAAATCTACATCGCCAAGCTCAAAGACAACATGATCGAGCTCGACGGCGACATCCGCACCATCCAGATTAACGGCATCAACACCCCTGCCAACCCACAGCCACAATGCTCACACTACACCGAGGCCCCCTGGATTCACATCTACAACGGCCAATACTACCTCTCCTTCGCCATCGAGTTCCCCGAGAAACTCGCCTACGCCACTGCCAACAACATCTACGGCCCCTACGACTGCAAAGGCATCATCAATGAACTCTCCGGCAACTGCAACACCAACCACCAGGCGATAGTCCAGAAAGACGGACGCTGGCTCTTCATCTACCACAACGGCGCAGCCGACGTCAACGGAGGCAGCTTCCGCCGCTCCGTATGCATCGATGAGCTCCACTACGACGACCACGGCAACATCCTCCCCCTCCGCATGACCACCAAAGGCATCTGGTAACCC
>CAZPPW010000080.1:0-5100 GCA_964588595.1 uncultured Marinilabiliaceae bacterium | reverse complement strand
ATTAGGGGGAGGAGGATTAGGATGTGTCGCATGGTGGGGTGGTTTTGGAGGGGGGAGGGTTAGTGGGGGTAAAGATAGGGGAAAAAGGGGAGAGAGCAAAATGGGGGAAGGGGAGATGTTTTTGGGCGATGTGGGGAGGGGAGGAGGGTGAGACGTTATGGGGAACGTCTTTACATATGCCTTATGGCGTAGAGGGGATGTGGATGGCGGGTGCGCAAGTGGGGGGATTGGCACGCCTTCGGCGTAGAGACGATGTGGGCAGCGTCTGTACAACTGGGGGTTGCGGCGGTGGGGGAGAGACGTTCCAGGCAACGTTTTTACATACGCCTGGCGGCGTAGAGGGGATGTGGGCGGCGGGTGTGCAAGTGGGGGTTAGCACGCCTTACGGCGTAGAGGGGTGAGGTGGATGTGGGGTGCAGAGTGGAAGTGAGATAGGGGGTTTGGGGTGGGCGTTTGGCGTTTAGGGAAGAAGGGGTTTATGTTGGTGTCCGTGAAAACACAAAGCGGTCGGCATCTGGGGAGAGAGCCGACTGCTGTTGAAGTTTTGTGCCATTTATTACAGCGTACCGTATGTGTAGGTGTATGTTTTATTGTTTATTGTCTCTTTATTTATTGTGCCATCGTTGTTGAATTCGTAGCTGAACTCGTACGCTTTTTCCCCATCGTTACCCTTGCATGTTATTAAGCAAGGGAAATATGTCAAGACATTGGAGTTCTCAATTCCTATGTATTTGCATTCAAAAGGTTGGTGGAGCGTATTAGGGATGTCGCTGTAAACTATATTTATCAGCTCCCGAAGATCGCCCTCTGAATCCTTTACCTCTATTTTTGTTAACCTTCCCTTCTCGTCCCAAGTGTAGGTTGTGCGGTCGTTACGATCTCCACAAATAATTTCTTCGCTAAGAATTCGTCCTTTGCTGTCATATTTGCGCTCTCGCAAATATTCATCTTCTGTTGAGTGTTCACCATATACAATCCTCCCGTATGCATCAGATCTAAAGATTGAAAGCTTTTCGGACTTTCCTCTTCTTTTAGTTCTAATCCCATTTGAAAAGTCGTACGCTTCCTCACACCAATTATCTGTATCATGTCGCTTCGTCATTCTCCCCTTTGAATCGTACTCATAACTTATATAATCACTACCCTTGTTGATTTTAATCATACTCACTACCCTGCTGCCATCAAACACCCACGGTGACGAACTCCCACAAAATGTGCAGCCAACAAGATAAGTTGCTAATGCTGTTGAAACGAGTATTAACAGAAATTTAATTGTCTTCATGTTGAATAAATTTTAGCGTGATGTAATAGTACATAAAAACACTACCCGGCTAAACGTATTAAATCCCTATCTACAATGTGCTGTATGTGTAGGTGAAAATCATTGGGCGTGAATTATTATGTACTACTGTCTCTTTGTTTATCGTACCATCGTCGTTGAATTCATAGCTATACTTAAGCACTTCCTTGGTATCACGTTTGTTTCCTCTGCATACTATCAAAGATGGGAAATATGTCACACTGGTGAAATCAAGTATCATAGTGGTAAAACCATTTTTATTTCCAACAAAAAAAGGCTGATGGAGCGTATTTGGAATATCGCTATATGCTATATCCATCACAAAGCCATCCCCATCGGGAGCCTTTGCTTTTACATTTACTATTCTTCCTTCGTTATCCCATGAGTAGGTAATTGTGACGCGTTCTCCGATGCTGTCGTTGTTTAATTCTTCATAAAAATCGTTGCTAAGAATACGTCCTTGGCTGTTGTATGTATTCTCCATCACTCTTAATTCATTCACTGAGTATTTGAACGCAATATACACGATTCTACCGTATGCGTCGGCCTTGAAAAATGCAGTGTCTCCGACATCTTTAGTCATAATCCCATTTTCAAAGTCGAAATTGAACTCATGACGGGATCCGACACACTTCTTAGTCATCCTCCCGTTTGAATCGTACTCATAACTTGAATCGTCAGCATAACCCTTGCATTCAATTGCGCTCACCACCTTGTTGCCGTCAAATACCCACGGCGAACCTCCACCAAATGTGCAGCTGACGAGACATGTCATTGTTGATGCCGCGGCAAAGAGCATCATTATAAATCTAATAGTTTTCATGTTGGTTGAAGTTTAATGTCGTGCAAAGTTGTGTAAAAAAAAACAGCATCCTAATAGATATAACACTTTGAGGGTTGTTTGTTTTGGATTTAGATAGTGGGAGATGTGTATGCGTGGATTAGGAAGCAAGTGAGATGTTATGGGCAACTGGTTTACGGCGACCAGTGAGCTCCTTGTGAGGGTCGGTGGGGCTGGCGGGGTTTGGGGCGCACGCCTTCGGCGTAGAGACGCCGCGGGCGGACGTCTGTACATGCCAGCGTTTCGGCGGTGGGTTAGGAATGATGTGAGGGGATGTGGATGGCGGGTGTGCAGGTGGGGGTTAGCACGCCTTACGGCGTAGAGACGATGTGGACATCGTCTGTACAGCGGGGGTAGGTAATAATTTGATGTTTTATTTGGTAGTTTAATTATAATATGTAATTTTGCAGGTGTAATCAATTACAAAGTATCAGTTATGTGTGGATTTACAGTGTACACAGGGAAAGACCTGATGAAGAAGTTGCAGTTTGGCCATGAGGCATACGCGATAAAGCACAGGGGGCCGGACAACACGTTGATGCAGGACTTGCCGAGGGGTTGGATGGCGTTCCACAGGTTGAGCATCATGGACACGAGTGACGCGGGTAACCAGCCGTTCGTGGATGGGGGTGTGTATTTGACGTGCAATGGTGAGATATATAACAGTGTGGCGTTGAGGGAGAGGTATAGCGGGTATAAGTATAAGAGTGGCAGTGATTGTGAGTGCATATTGCCGTTGTTGGCGGACAGGGGGCTTGTGGAGATGGCTCGTGAGTTGGATGGTGAGTTTGCGATGGTGATATATGATTCGAGGAGTGACAAATTCATGGCGGCTCGTGACCCGATTGGGATAAGGGGTATGTTTTATGGTGTGACGGCGGAGGGTGATATGTGTTTTGCGTCGGAGATGAAGGCTTTGAGCGGGTTGTGCGAGACGGTGATGCCGTTTCCGCCGGGTCATGTGTATGATGGGGAGAGGTTTGTGCGTTATACGGATATGACGGAGGTGAGGGGTGGTTATGTGAAGGATGATGAGGGGGTGATATGCGCTAATATCAGGCGTTTGTTGACGGAGGGTGTGGTGAAGCGGTTGCAGAGTGACGTGCCAGTGGGTTTCTTGTTGTCGGGCGGGTTGGATTCGAGCCTGGTGTGCGCTATCGCTGCGCGTCATTTGGGGAGGCCTATAAGGACGTTTGCTGTGGGTATTGAGGATGGGCCTATTGACACTAAGTATGCGCGGGAGGTGGCGGATTATATTGGGAGTGAGCATACGGAGGTGTTGTTTACGAAGGATGACATATTCAACTCGTTGAGTCATTTGATATATTTGACGGAGACGTATGATATTACGACGATCAGGGCGTCGATAGGGATGTATTTGGTGTGCAAGTATATCAGGGAGAAGACGGATATCAAGGTGTTGCTTACGGGTGAGATATCGGATGAGTTGTTTGGGTACAAGTATACGGATTATGCGCCGTCGGCTGAGGCGTTTCAGGAGGAGGCGGCGAAGAGGGTGCGGGAGTTGTATATGTATGATGTTCTTAGGGCTGACAGGTGTATTTCGGGGTGTAGTCTTGAGGCGCGTGTGCCGTTTGGCGACTTGGCGTTTGTGAGGTATGTGATGAGTATAGACCCGGAGTTGAAGTTGAACAAGGTGGGTATAGGTAAGCGTTTGTTGAGGAAGAGTTTTGAGGGAGATTTGTTGCCGCGGGATATTTTGTATAGGGAGAAGGCGGCGTTCTCGGACGCTGTGGGTCATAGTTCGGTGGAGTATTTGAAGGCGTTTGCGGAGGGTTATTATAGTGACGCTGAGTATGAGGAGCGCAGGCGGCGGTATGGTCATGTGATGCCGATAAGCAAGGAGAGTTTGTTGTATAGGGAGATATTTGAGAGTTATTATCCTGGGCGGTCGGGCGTGATAGTGGATTATTGGATGCCGAACAGGTCGTGGGAGCATTGTGATGTTGATGACCCGTCGGCTCGTGTGTTGCCGAATTATGGGGCGAGTGGGGAGTAGGGGGGGAGATGTGGGGTTAGCACGCCTTGCGGCGTGGGGGGGGTGTGGGCGGCGTCTGTACAACTGTAGGTTATGGCACGCCTTTCGGTGTGGAGGGGGTGTGGGTGGCGGGTGTACAAGGGTGGATTACGATGGAAAATATTTGTTGATGATAACTTCTTGTTGGTCAATGTGTTGTGGTGTCAATTTCTGGTTGGCTGACCTCTTTAACGTTTTGTTTTTGCGTATTAACATGAAAATCGGGAGGTGGGGGTGTTCGTCACACTTACGACTGAAAAATGGGCGATGCGGGATGGGTGTGTGGGGCGGAAATTTGAAGGAAGGGTGTGGTTTTGGGGGTTAAACATCGTCGGGGGAACGCATTTGTTGTTCTACGAGGAAGTGGGAATGGAGCGCGGAGCATCTGGCATGCATCCGCGGAGCATCGTTGGAGCATCGTTGGAGCATGCAAGGAGCATGCAGGGAGCATATAGGGGGGATTTGTGCGTGTTTTGGGTGCGGGTTACGGCGTAGAGGTGATGTGGGCGGCGGGGTGTGTTCGTGTGCGCCCCCGACTTACAACCCCCTTGTGTTTGGTTAGGAAATGATGTGAGACGCCGCGGGCGGACGTCTCTACATGCGTAGGTTGCGACCGTTAGTTAAGGAATAATGTGAGACGTTCCAGGCAACGTCTTTACACCTGACTGTATGTGCGGCGGTGGGTTAGCACGCCTTGCGGCGTAGAGACGATGTGGACATCGTCTGTACAACTGTAGGTTTTGGCACGCCTTCGGCGTAGAGACGATGTGGGCGGCGGGTGTGCAACTGTAGGTTTTGGCACGCCTTCGGCGTAGAGGGGGTGTGGGTGACGGGTGTACAAGTGGGGGTGGGGCGGTGGGTTATGGATGTGTGTGGGGAGGGGAGATTTTATGTGGGAGTGGGGGATGTTGGAATGAGGGG
>CAZPPW010000079.1:0-5369 GCA_964588595.1 uncultured Marinilabiliaceae bacterium | reverse complement strand
CCCACTTCCCCACCCCCCAACCCTCCTATTCCATCTTTTTAACACCAACTTCCACAATTAAATCATAGCTTTGCCACAAGAACCTAATAACATAGATCATGAAAGCAATGAAACTTCTCGCTCTCACCGTCATGACGGTCATGGGCATCGAGGCCTCGGCCCAACTCACCAAGGAACTTGACGAGTGGACTCGTTTCGAGATCTCATTCGATGCTCAGAAAATCAAGTATGAAGGCAGCAACTACGAAGCCGATGGCATCAGCCCTAAAGGTGCCGCCATCGCCATCATGCACGGCGTAAGCCTCACCAACAGCATCCCCCTCTTCCTCGACCTCGGCGGACGCATCACCTGGACACACAACAGCGAGAGCTACACCGGCGGCAAGAGCAAGTTCACCAACGCCAACATCGCCATCCCCGTCGAGGCAGCCTACAAGTTCTCCTTCGCCAACTCACCCAAGGTCAAGATCGTCCCCTTCTTCGGTCCTAACTTCAAATTCAACTTCATCGCCCGCAGCAAGTGGTGCCCCGACGAAGGTGACGACGTCAAGTCCAACCTCTTCAAAGAGGAGAACGGCGACGCCAAAATCTTCCAGGTTGGCCTCAACCTCGGCGTAGGCGTGCACCTCGGCAACTTCTTCGTAGGCTACAACTTCCAGCCCGACATCTCCTCCTTCGAGAAGAGTGGCGACGACAAGGTCAAAACCAAGAACAACTACATCTCTGTCGGCTTCAACTTCTAAGCCGTCATAGCGATAACACACAAGGCGGAGGAGCGCAAACTCTTCCGCCTATTTTTGTTTAACTAAACCCTCTCCTCTACCCTTCCAGCACCCACTCGCATACCGGCCTGACCCTCACCATCTCCCCCTTCCACTCCACATCCTCATCCACCCAATCCGTCAGCAGCAACAGATTACCGCACCCCGTCCTCTTCTTCGCCAACATCAACCCCTCCATTTCCCGCCGTCTCGTCTTCTCGTTCGATATATCATACGACACCTGTATGGCCTCCACTACCTCCTTCCCTCTGCACACCACGAAATCACATTCCCCCTGCCTCTCCCTAAGGTAATACACGTCATACCCCCGCGCCCTGCACCTCCTCATCAGCTCCACGCACACCACCGTCTCCAAACGCCACCCCAAATTCTCCCCCGCCATCGCATTCTCACGCCCATCCATCAACGCCACATCCACCGTGTACTCCTTCTCCTGCGTCATCCGCAATTTGCTCTTCTGCGAGTATTTCTGAAGTCCTATCAACAGATACGCCTGTTTCAAATAGTCAATATAGTTCTTCACCGTATGTTCCGACCTGATTTTCAACATTTCCGCCATCTCCTTGACCTCTACTACCCCAGGAGCTATATTCATCACGTGACTCGCCAACTGCTCAAACGCCGCCCTGAACGTCACACTAAACCGCTGCTGCACATCCCGTTGCAATATGTTCTTCACCAAGTCCCTCACGTACGTTCGGCTATCGCTCATCGCCATCATCTCAGGAAACCCACCCCTCCGCATATACTCATCAAACGCCCCACGCCTAAATGCCTTCAACTTCGTCGTCATGCCTTCCGTGTCCACCCCTTTCATCATGCAAAACTCACCAAACGAGAACGGATATAGCGCAATCTCCTTACTCCTCCCCGTCAAGTGCGTCGCCAAGTCACCACCCAACAGTTTAGCATTCGACCCCGTCAATATCACCCTCATCCCACTCCGCAACAATCTGTTGACGAACAAGTGCCACCCATCCACATTCTGCACCTCGTCCATAAACAAGTACCTGAACTCCCCATACACCTTATACGCCACCTCAAGCACGTCATTCAAGTCCTCTGCCCTGACCCCCATAAGCCGCTCATCGTCAAAATCCATGTATGCGTACTTCACTCCTGCCCTCTCCAACGCCTGAAAGCACAATGTAGACTTGCCACTCCTCCTCACGCCTATAACCACCTGTGCCTGAGGGCTCTCCATGTCTATCTGCTCCACCTCACGCCTATGGCACAGTTTCTCCCCGCGCCTCATTTCCAACTCCCCTTTCTGGTCCATCAGCACTTGCTCTATCCTCTTCTTATCTATCATTTCTCAATCTATTGATTTCCACCGCAAATATAATATTCAATGCCTTATTTTGCAACTTTTGCCCCTCCTTCAATGCCTTATTTCGCGCATTTCCCCACATCTTCGATGCCTTATTTTGCAATTTTCGCCCATCCCTCAATGCCTTATTTTGCAACTTTCACCCTATACCCAATACCATATTTCGCACATTATTCCTTACCCCCACCTCCACCAACAACCCAAACAAATATTTCAAACCACGATTTACACATTGTCAGATAATTGATTAACTTTGCGCTCGTTCTGCGTAGTCTCTGGCCGAACAAGGGTGTCGGCGTATACTGCGTTTTGTGAAACCCATATTGTTACAGATAACGATGGATTTAATCAAAGTTGCTCAAGACGCCTTCAAGAGTGGCGTCGAGTTGCCCGCCTTCAAGAGCGGCGACACTATTGCTGTCTCCTACAAAATCAAGGAGGGCAATAAGGAGCGTGTACAGGTTTTCAAGGGTGTCGTAATCCAGATCAAGGGCGAGGGCGTTGGCAAACGCTTCACCGTCCGCAAGATCTCCAACGGCATCGGCGTAGAGCGTATCTTCCCCATGAACTCTCCGTTCATCGAGAAGGTCGATGTTGAGCGCTATGGCAAGGTCAGGAGAGCACGCCTCTACTACCTCCGCGGCCTCACCGGCAAGAAAGCCCGCATCAAGGAGAGAAGGAAATAATCCTCTCGGCTTTGAACAAACTAAACCCGCCAACCAAGGCGGGTTTTTTTATTTTCGCAGTAAACCATCACGCGCAACCTCCCACATCATTCCTAACCAAACACGACAACCCACCCATGTAGAGACGGCATCTCCCTTAACGTCGAAAGCGTACCGCCCACGGTCGGGACTAACGGTCGAGACGCAGGTTGTACAGACGATGTCCACATCGTCTCAAGACCGCCCCTCTTCCCCTCACTTCCTGAGCGAAAACAGGAATATTAGCCCTCCACCCTTACGATTTGTGACATTGATTATCCCCCCATGACGAATCACCGCGTTCTTCACTATGGCAAGACCAAGCCCCGTGCCACCCATAGACCGGCTGCGCCCCTTATCCACACGATAGAACCGCTCAAAGAGACGCGGCAGGCACTCCTCTGGCACACCCACTCCGTTATCCGAGAACTCAAAGTACCACGACGATTGCGTCTCACGCGCCTTCAGCTCAATGGTCGAGCCGTCACCAGCGTAGGCTATGGCATTGTCCGTAAGGTTGCGGAATATGCTGTACACAAGCGAATACTCACCCTTGACTGTTATGTTTGCCGCCAGCTTGTTCTTAAACTCTATGCCGTGTTCGCCACGTTGCAATGCCGTGTCGTTCATGATGTTAGTCACGAGGGCGTTAATGTCGATAGGCTCCTTGGTGAGCGATGTCGATGTGGTGTCGTCAAGGCGGTTCAATGCCGAGATGTCCTGTATCAGCGAGCTGAGGCGTTTGGTCTGGGCGAAGCAACGTTCCATAAACTGCCTGCGGGTATCGGCTGGTATGTCGGGGTTAGAGAGCAACGTCTCCATATACCCGTGTATACTCGCCACGGGTGTCTTCAGCTCATGCGCCACGTTCTGCGTCAGCTCACGTTTCAGCCGTGTCTGCTGCTCCTGGGTGTCTTTGAGTTTCTTATACAGGCGCACTATACGCCGCGCTATGTCGCCCAGCTCATCGTTGTGGAACGAGTTAATCTCCTTGTCCGTCAGTTCCTCATTATGGTCGGCCTTTTGGGCGAAGTTCTGCAACGAGTCGATATTCTTACCCAGGCGGCTCAGGAATTTCCACAATATGAAGCCCATGACGCACATCAAGAATAGGGCGAACCACAGGTAGTGCTGGTCGGCTTTCAGGCTCTCTATAAGCTCCGTGTCGTAGGGCAAAGCCGTGCGCACTATTATGCTGTCCTCGGGGAAGTATGTGGCCGAGTAGAAATATTTGCGCCCCGTTGTCGAGCTGTTGCGGTCATAGTCGTTACCCGCGCCAATGCTCAACGCCTGCTGTATCTCACTTCGGTCAAGGTGGTTGCCAATGTTCGAGAGGTCACTGTGCTCACTGTCATACTCCACATTGCCCTGTGTGTCAACGATAGTCAGGCGCAAGTTATTCGAGGGCAACTTGCCGATAAGGGATGCCACCTTCTCCCACTGCGTGCTGTCGCGTGACAGGCTCTCATAGATACGGAAATTATATTGTTGCAAACGCGAGTTCATAGCTTCACGCTTATATTCCCTCTCACGGCTCTGCTGGAATAATATCAGCGATGCCGCGAATATGGCGAAGATGCTCAGCAGCGTCAGGAATAACCGCTGCCCTACTGGTACTTTCATATCCATCGTTCTACCCCTCAAATACGTAGCCAAAGCCCAGGCGAGTGACGATATTGTCCGCATAACGCCCTATTTTT
Source organism: uncultured Marinilabiliaceae bacterium (assembly GCA_964588595.1). Taxonomy (GTDB): domain Bacteria; phylum Bacteroidota; class Bacteroidia; order Bacteroidales; family Marinilabiliaceae; genus W3P20-009. The sequence continues at coordinate 853 of CAZPPW010000079.1, read as the reverse complement.
TTGCGGATACGTGTGATATTGACGTCCACCGTCCTGTCCGACACCATGACGTCGTCTGGCCACGCCTTATCTATAAGGTCCTCGCGCGACAGCACACGCCCCTTCTGCATCACCAGCAACCTTAGCAACTCATATTCCGTCTTGGTGAATGGCACGTCCACCCCGTCCACCGCCACCGTCTTACGGCTCTGGTTGATGGATAGCGACTGGAATGTTATGGTCTCATTGTCAGGGGATGCCGCTGCCGACGCTCCCGCCGTGCGACGCAATATAGCCTTGACCCTGAGCAGCACCTCCTGAAGCGAGAAAGGCTTGGAGATATAATCGTCCGCCCCGATATTGAGTCCCGTGATGGTGTCGTTCTGCGTCCCTTTGGCGGTGAGGAACACTATGGGCATATTGGCAGTCTTGGGGTCACTCTTCAATATCTGCGCCATCTCAAAGCCCGACATGCCACCCATCATGACGTCGAGCAGCACGAGGTCAAACAGGTGGTCGCCCTGTGCCTTTATCTTATCCAGCGCCTCCTCTGCCGAGTTGGCCTCTGTGACGTCATAACCCGCCGTCTTGAGGTTGAAGTTCAGGATGTCCACTATATCTTGCTCGTCGTCGACAATCAAGATTCTTGCTTTATCTGTCATCGCTTCCCTATTTAGTTCATTATTAGCATCTCCGCGAATAAACGACTTTTACTTGCATTAAGTGTTACATTTTCATTACAAACTTCCTAAACATCTGATACTGCGAGACGTGGCAACCTTTAACATGAAAACATCCTAATGTGGCAAGTTACAGGCAAGTTGGAACGCACTGTATATTAGCGGTTTCCGTCATCGTGAGGTCAGTCGGGCAA
>CAZPPW010000078.1:0-5419 GCA_964588595.1 uncultured Marinilabiliaceae bacterium | reverse complement strand
CTTTGGAATCTGACTGGGAAGTGGGAAAAGTCCGCGGAGCATCGTTGATGCATCATTGGAGCATCGTTGGAGCATCTGGGTAGGATGCAGGTAGGATGCAAGTAGGATATTTCGGGGGTTTTCGGGGGTTGTGGGGTGGGTTTTGGGGTGCGGTGGGGTGGGGTAGGGGAGGGTGGTGTTTTGGGGTTGTTGTGTGGGTGGGGTGTTTTTGGGGCGTGGGAGGGGCGTATTCGCGAGGTGGCGGGGTGGTGGGTAGGGGAATACTGGCGTGGGTGTTTGTGGGGAGTTTGGAGGGTTTTGGGAGGGTGGGGTGAGTTGGGTGGTTGGTTTTGTGGTGTATAATAAGGTATGGGTTGTGGGGTGTGGGGGTGAGGATTTGGAGAATGGTGGGGTATATTTTTGTGGATTATTGAAGGAAGGTGGGTGGGTTGGGTGGGGGTGGGGCATAAAAAAAGAGCCCATGTTGATGGACTCTTGTTGGCACGGGTGGAGCGACTCGAACGCCCGACACTCGGTTTTGGAGACCGATGCTCTACCAACTGAACTACACCCGTGTGTCGTAGTGACAGTGCAAAGGTAGGGTAAAGTTTTGATTTGGCAAGGGGTGTGTGAGGATTTTAAGGTAAGAAAAAGCGGCTCAGCCACTATGTGACTGGGCCGCGCTATCGCTTTTGGGGGGCGTTAGTCGTAGAGTGTTTGTTAGGTTTCGAGGCTTTTGGGAACGAATGAGAGGGGGACGAGCTCGGATATGGATGAGACGTTGTAGATGGAGTCTCGTCCGGCGAGGGAGACGCGTATGGGTGAGCCTTGGACTGTTTCCTTTTCGAGGAGGACTTGTCGGCAGGCGGCGCAGGGTGTTATGGGGTCTGCTACGGGTCCGTTGTCGGTCTCGGCGTATATCAAGAGTCGTTTGATATGCGCTTCGGGGTAGTGAGCGTTGGCGTAGAAGACTGTGACGCGTTCGGCGCATAGGCCGGAGGGGTAGGCTGCGTTTTCTTGGTTGCAGCCTGTCACGACTTCGCCGTTATCGAGCAGTGCGGCTGCGCCTACCCTGAACTTTGAGTATGGGGCGTAGGCTTTGTGCGCTATGTCTCGTGCCGCGTTGAGGAGCATCAGTGTCTCGTTGGTCTGCTGGTTGCTCGTGGCGGAGATGGTGGTCGTCACCTCTACATTGTATTCCTTCATGGGTTGAGTCTATTTCCTGCCAGAGGCGTCGACGCATTCGGCGATCTTGGTGCCGAGTCGGGCGTAGACGGTTGTCAGGTCGTCTATGCAGAATGGTATGCGGTAGCACCAGTGTTGTTGGAGGTTGCTTGGGACGTTGATGCGCTCTTCGAATGGGAGGAGGTGTGGGACGTCGTCCATCATGCCGGCGTAGTCTTGTATTGGGTTGATGCACAGCATGGAGGGGGAGTGGAGGTTTTGGCAGATGATGTTGGTCACGATGTCGGCGTTAGCCACTTTGGGGGCTTCACCGCCTCTGTGCATCATGTTGGCGTAGAACCACTCCACGTCGTTGCGGTCTTCTTCCCACCATCCGCGTATGGGTGAGATGTCGTGGCTTGACGTGGCGCATACTGACAGGTAGGGGTAGTAGGATGGTGTGCCGAATCGTTGCCAGCTCTCTTTGGGCATGCGTTGTAGTTCGAGAGAGAGTATTTGCAGGCGTTGCATGACGATGGGTACTGTGGCGGGTATCATGCCCAGGTCCTCACCGCATACGAGCATGCCGCACTTCTTGAGCATGGCGCCCAGTCGTTCTTCGGCGCACTTCTTCCAGAAGTCGTTGTGGCGTGAGAAGAAGAAGTCGTTGTAGATGTTCCTTACCGCCTCACGCTCGCCATCTTGAAGTCTCCTGAAGCGGTCGGTCTCCTCGAGCATGATACGTGGTTGCCATTCGCCCGCCTTGACGGATACGAACAGTACCTCGTGTAGCACGTTGGATATGGCGTTGCGCATCCTTTCTCGTGCGTTGGGCTCAACGTCTTTCTCTATCCATGAGTCGAACTTGCTGGGGTCGAAGTAGCCTTCGCGGAGTTTATGTATGCCTGCACGATAGTTGAAGAACTGCTTTGCGCTCTCGGTGTACTCCTGGAACTGCTTACGCAGGAACTCTTCCGTGACGGAGGGCCATGCCAGCTCGGATGCCGGTGTGTGCACGCCACGCTCTTTGAGCTCCTTATCGCTAAGTGGCAGTGAGGGGGAGAATACGCCCATAAGTCCGCTCTTGAATGGGTAGGGTATGGACCATATCCTGAAGAAGCCCAGTATGTGGTCTATCCTGAATGCGTCGAAGAACATTTGCATCCTCTCCATGCGACGTTCCCACCAGTTGTAGCCGTCCTTGGCCATGACTTCCCAACGGTATGTGGGGAATCCCCAGTTTTGGCCGTCGCGTGAGAAGAAGTCGGGTGGTGCGCCCGCCTGGAGTCCGAAGTTGAACAGCTCTGGCTCGGTCCATGCCTCGACAGAGTGTGGGTTTATGCCTATCGGGAGGTCGCCCTTTATTGCCACGCCCTTTTTGTGCACATACTCTATGGCGTCGCGTAGCTGCCTCTCGAGGTGATACTGCAAGAACACCCTGTACATCACCTCGTTATACTCCTCACTATCGGGGCGGAACATTTCGTCCACCTCTTCCTTGACGTGAGTGCTATGCGCAGGCCATTCCCTGAAGTTAGGTGTGCCATACTTGTCGCGCAATGTGGCGAAGGCGGCGTAATCCTTGAGCCATCCTGCGTTATTGGCCAGGTACTCTTTGGTCTCCTTAGCCTTGATGAACGCCTTAGCAACCTTGTTGAATAGGGCGCGCATATTCTTATCCTTCCAGTCGCGTGTCCTGTTGTACTCCACGCTCACCGTGTCGTTCAGATAGAGGCCTGTCTCCCTCTCGAGCGAACTCATCCTCTCGCCATACTTGGCATACACCTCGTCGACCGAGATGTAACTCGGGTGCAACGCCATGATAGATATAGCGTTATATGGATACGAGTCGCGCCACTTGCGCATAGCCGTAGTATCGTTTATAGGCAACAGCTGAATCACACGCAGATGCGACTGCTCGCACCAGTCGGCCAACGGCTTAAGGTCGAGGAACTCGCCACACCCCCTGCTCTTATGACTGCGCAACGAGAATATAGGCACTGCCACACCTGCCGCGCGCCACAAGTCGCCATAGTTGAACCCGTTATACGAATACACCACGCTCTTGCCCGACAATGCGCGTGCCAGATGGTTCTCGCCCTCCTCATACCGCTTGAAGCAGTCGTTGGCCGTGTCCCATAGGCAGAACTTGAACTCCAGCTCTTTGAGTATCGGCATAGCCTCCAGCTCGAGCACCCACGTGAAGTTCTCGCAACGGCGCATCTTCATCGCGTTGGCCGTGTTCCAATTCACGAACTGCTTGCCCACTATGCGGATCTCCTCATCCTTGCCCACACGAGGCTCGCGCAGCACAATCGCCAGCGAACCCTGTTTCAGGGCCGAAGGCTTCACCTTGCTCTCGGGCAAGAACACCGCGCTACTGAACGCCGACGCGGCGAGAGCGTCCGAGCCACTCTGGGGACTGCGCCACGTGTCATAGATCTCCACGTCGCCCTTCGTCGCCGGCATGACCCGCCAATGACGCTCCTCTATCAGTCCATCACGCATCTTCACCGCGTATCGGTACTCAAAACCGCCCGACACGCGCAGCGAATACTCACAGTTCCCTTCCGAGTCAGAACTCATCTCTTTCATCGACACCGCGGAATCTGCGCTCTCACGGGTCTCTATCAGCACTGAATCGCCATACTCGGTCTTGTAATTGACATGAAAAGTCTTCAACATCAATATTATATGTTATGTTTTATTGGAGGCGGATTATAGCATTGGGGTATACTAACCACTAAGTTATATATTTTTCCCGCTCCCGCTACCCACCGCAACTCTAAAAAATCCACCCTCCCACTCGCCCTTGCGCCTTTTTTGTGCTACTTTTGTCCCGTCTGTTAATCAAACACAACCAACCTTATGATTCAAAGAATACAAAGCCTGTTCATTCTCATAGCAGCCCTACTGCTCGCCACACTCATCATCTGGCCCATCGACTTCTACACCAACATGCCCTCGCTCATCGAGTTACGCTGGAACGGCGTCTACGACGTCACCCCCGACTGCGCCCAGCCACTCGTCCGTTCGCTCATACCACTCGCCATAGTCATCATCGCCGCACTCGCCCTCAACGCCGTCGGGCTCTTCCTCTACAAGAGACGCGTGCTCCAGATGCGCCTCATCGGTATAGCCGCCGGCATCGAGCTATGCCTTGTCGGCATACTCATCTACCTCGGCATAAACCTCGCCAACGGCATGGGCCAAGAATGGCACATATCCGCCAAATGGGCGCTGCCGCTCATAGCCGCCATACTCGACTACCTCGCCTACCGACGCATATCCGACGACGAGGCACTCGTGCGCAGCCTCGACCGCATCCGATAACCCACGCACACACACAACAACAAGGCGCGGCCTCCCACCAAAGGAAGACCGCGCCCTCTCTATGCTTATTTCTCAGCCTACGAGTTGAAGTGATACAAGAACACGATGTCGCCCGTATAAGCAGGCTTGCGCTGACCCTCAATCTCCAGCTTCACGCTCATCGTAGCCTTCGTCGTGCCACGCAAATTCAGCACCTCGCGAACCACCACGTGCAGACGCACCTTGCTGTTCACCACCACCGGCTGCTGATAGCGGAAATTCTCTATGCCGTAGTTTATCTGGTCCTTGATGTTGCGCACGTCGACAATCTGCTCCCAAAGGTGGGGCAAAATAGACAACGTCAGGTAGCCGTGGGCGATAGTGTCGCCAAAGGCCGACTCCCTCTTAGCGCGCTCCACGTCCACGTGAATCCACTGATGGTCGAGCGTGGCGTCGGCGAACAAGTTTATCTGCTCCTGAGTGAACTGGTGCCAATCCGACACGCCAAGCTCCTGCCCCACAAGGGCCTCAAGCTCCGCATGGCTGTTTATAACCTTAATGCTCATGGTGACTTTGTTTGATGTTTCAATCCGCAAAGGTAATATTTATTTCTCGCTTCCGCGCAATACGGGACGTAAGAGCCAATGGCAGGCCTTATTATTCCCCCAATGCCCCTCTGATGCTCCCTGCATGCTCCATGCATGCTCCCAGGATGCTCCAACGATGCTCCGCGGATGCATGCCAGATGCTCCGCGCATCAAATCCGCTTCCTCGTAAGAAACCAAATGTATAATTTCCTTAATGAATATCCGCCAAATCAACACCCTTCCTCCAAATGCGCACCGTTCGCCCCCTCTCGCATCCCCCATTTTCCGGTCGTGAGTGTGACGAATGCCCCCTTCGCCCATTCGTCATGTTAATAACCAAAAACCAAGGTACGGCAAAAATCATAACTTGGTGATAT
>CAZPPW010000077.1:0-5645 GCA_964588595.1 uncultured Marinilabiliaceae bacterium | reverse complement strand
TTACGCCCGCAAAGATACGACAAAAAGATTGCATCTGGAGGGAGGAAGAGAGGGGATGTGGGGTATAATATTGTGAGGGCTGCGGGTGGAGTTGCGTTTTTTTAGTAGTTTTATTCTTGAGGCATTTTATAGCTCTTTGCCAACTTGTTATGTGTTAGACTATGGCATACGATGTTTATAAGATTGCGAATAGCCTATTAAGGCTTGCGGACGACCAGGACGACCCTATGACGAACATGAAGCTCCAAAAGATGCTCTATTATGAGCAGGGGTATCACCTTGTGTATTTTGGCACGCCGCTATTCGATGAGGAGATAGAGGCGTGGCTGTACGGTCCAGTCGTGCCTTGCGTGTATAACAAGTACAAAAAACATGGTCATAGACAGATAGACTATGACAAGAGAATACCAGAGGTTGATTTTCAGGACGACAAAGAATATGCTATGTACATTAAAGTTTATAATGTGTTCTCGATCTACTCGGCCATTGGTCTGATGAATATGACGCACGAGGAGGATCCGTGGAAGAACGCGGATGTGTGCAAGAATGAGGTTATAAAGAAGTCGACGATGAGAGAGTACTTCAAGACGAGGATGAGGAGATGAAGCCGTACACCCCATTTTCGACCATACAGTACCCTTTGATGGGGTTAGCGAGGGAGAGTGTGTTTTTATTTCTATCTTTGTCTATTCTATTGTGTTCAGGCGCAAGGTGTGAGGTGCAGGAACTCGTAGGAGCGTTTGTTGTTGACTTATATGTCGAGGTAGAGAGTGAGACGGGTTTGTCTTGAGATTTACGTGGCATGGCGTTCGGGCAACGAACGAGTAACAAATAATATTCGTGAAGATAAGTGATATTCGTGACAATTTAGTGCAACGAAACAAATGACATACGTTGCGCAAGTTGTTAGTTAGGAGGGAGATAGTGGTGAACAGTGAGGATGGGGGAGAATAAAATTCATAGTCGTATGGAATATGCACATTATGCGGCCATTGACATAGGCTCAAATGCGGTGAGGCTTCTGATAAAGAGGCTGGATGACGATGCCAGGGGTCAGTTCAGTAAGGACGTGATGATGCGCGTGCCGTTGCGACTGGGTCAGGACGTGTTCACCAAGGGGCGGGTCAGTGCCAAGAAGATCAGGCACTTGACGGAGCTTATGCGGGCGTTCAAGATAGTGATGGGGATATATGAGGTTAAGGAGGAGAACAGCAGGGTGTGCGCCACGTGCGCATTGCGTGAGGCGGCGAACGCTGAGGATATAGTGCGTGCCATACGTGAGGAGGCGGGGTTGAACGTGGAGGTCATCTCGGGCAAGGAGGAGGCGGCGATAGTGTGCGGGTTGAGGTCGCCCCAGGATAAGCGCAAGTTGGTGTATGTGGATGTGGGAGGTGGCAGTACGGAGGTGAGCATATTGAGCGGTGGGAGGTTGTTCGACAGCAAGTCGTACCCGATAGGCACGGTCAAGATTATCAACCGTGTGGAGCCTGGTAATTGGCGTGATAGTCTCACGACAGACCTTAGGGCTTTGGCCACGAAGTTCGCCATACAGAACCACTCTAACGCCACGATGACGAATGCCACGATAGTGGGTGCGGGCGGCAATATAAACAAGCTCTTCGCCTTGGCGCAGGAGAGAGACCCTGACGAGCAGAGCATGCCCGTGAGGCAGTTGCGGCTGTTGTATGACAGTCTGGCATCAATGACTGTGAGCCAGCGCATGACACGATATAAGCTCAAGGCCGACCGTGCGGACGTGATAGTGCCAGCGGCGGAGATATTCCTGACGATAGCGGACGCACTGGGGATATCGGAGATAGAGATACCGTCGGACGGCTTGGCGGACGGCATAATAGTGGGTATCTGGCAGAAGCAGAAGAAAATAGAGATGATATAAGAATCTGATGATATACTCGATGACGGGCTATGGCAAGGCCGTGAAAGAATTGCCTACAAAGAAAATAAGTGTAGAGATAAAATCCCTGAACAGCAAGCAGCTTGACCTTGCAATGCGTGTGCCGACCTTCTATCGTGAGAAAGAGTTGGACATACGGTCGTATATCTCGTCGAGAATAGGGCGAGGTAAGGTGGACTTCGCGATGTATTGCGAGACACAGCAGACGGAGAAGGTGGCACGGATAGACGAGGAGGCGGTGCGTCAGTATTACGAGCAGTTGAGCGCAATAAAGGGGAGCGTGGGCATACCTGGTGAGACGGATTTCATGCGGATCATAATGACGTTGCCCGACGTGGTTAAGGCGGAGCAGCCAGAGTTGGATGAGGAGGAGTGGAACGTGGTGATGGAGTGCATAGAGGAGGCAACGGACAATTTCATAGCGTTCAGGGAGCAGGAGGGCAAGGCGTTGGAGAATGATTTGCGTACACGTGTAGGGCTGATAGAGAAGTATTCGCTCGAGGTGCCACAGTTTGAGAAGGAGCGTGTGGAGAAGATAAGAGCGAGAATACAGAGCAACCTCGACGAGTTAATAGCCAAGGACAAGGTGGACCAGAACAGGTTGGAGCAGGAGCTGATATATTATATCGAGAAGCTTGACATCAACGAGGAGAAGGTGCGCCTGGCCAATCACATGAGGTACTTCTTAGAGACCATAGAGACGGATCCTAACGCAGGCAAGAAGCTCGGGTTCATTGCCCAGGAGATGGGCAGGGAGATCAACACACTGGGCTCGAAGGCCAATCAGGCGGAGATGCAACGACTCGTGGTGAAGATGAAGGACGAGTTGGAGAAGATAAAGGAGCAGGTGCTCAACGTGTTGTAGGATAGCGATATGGAAGAAGGAAAGATAGTCATCTTCTCTGCGCCGTCGGGTTCGGGGAAGAGTACGATAGTGAACTATCTGCTGACGCGGGGATTGGGGCTTGAGTTCTCAATCTCGGCAACGAGCCGTGCGCCGCGCGGGCAGGAGAGGAACGGCGTGGAGTATTATTTCATGACGCCCGAGGAGTTTAAGAGGAGGATAGAGCGGGGTGAGTTTGTGGAGCATGAGGAGGTGTATGCGGGTTGTTATTATGGGACGTTGCGGAGCGAGGTGGAGCGCATTTGGGGAGAGGGGCATACGATAGTGTTTGACGTGGACGTCAAGGGAGGGCTTAACCTGAAGAGGATATTTGGTGAGCGGGCGTTGACGATATTCATTGAGCCGCCATCGATAGAGGAGTTGCGCAGGCGGCTCGTGGGTCGTGGCACGGATGCGCCAGAGAAGATAGAGCAGCGATTGGCTAAGGCGAGTGAGGAGCTGGGGTATGCGGGGCAGTTTGACCATGTTGTGGTGAATGATGATTTGCGGGTGGCGCAGAAGGAGACGGAGGGTATAGTGAGGGAGTTTGTGGGGAAGTAGGCGACTCCCCTACCCTATCGATATGGTCACAGCGTTGTTTTTCGGGTCGTTCAACCCGATACATATAGGCCACTTGGCGTTGGCGCAATATGCGTTGAACAGCGGGGTGGCTGAGGATGTGTGGTTTGTGGTGAGCCCTCATAACCCGTTTAAGAGCGCGGCGGACTTGGCACCTGCGGAGACAAGGATAGGCATGGTGAGAATGGCTACGGAGGGTGACGAGAGGATGAGGGTGGAGGATATAGAGACGCGCCTACCGCAGCCGTCGTATACGATAAACACGTTGGACGCGTTGGAGAGGGAGTATCCGGGGCGGGAGTTTGTGATATTGATGGGCGAGGACAACCTCGAGGGACTTGTGGGGTGGCGTGAGGCGGAGCGGCTGATTGGGGGGAGGACGTTCGTGGTGTACCCAAGGCTGGGGGTGGAGGCAGACGGCAGAAAAGTGGAGGCTATGGGGGGCAAGGTGGTGAGGCTGGATGCCCCACGGATAGAGATATCGTCGACACAGATAAGACGTTGGATAGGCGAGGGAAAGAGGGTGAGACACTTTGTGCCGGACCAGGTGGTGGAGATGGCGGAGAAAATATACAGGAGAGGGTAGACATTGCGGTTGGGGAAAAACATTACCTTTGCGAAGTCAACTTAACTATAAAAACAAAATGAAACAGTTAGCTATTCTCATTGTATCGTTTATTGTGTTCCTGATATTATCGCTCGTGATGCCGACGATGGCGTTCGGGCAGGAGCAGGAAGACTCACTGAAGTATGTCAGCGCGGAGCTCAAGGAGCTTGCGTTAACGAGCGACATAGCGAAATTCGTAAACCCGGAGAAGAAGGCAGAGGCGATACTCGAGATGTCGACCAAGCACCCGGAGAACTCCGCCAATGCGATTTACATGGAGATTATGGACGCATTGTATGGCGAGAGAGTGCCATTCACGTATAAGGACCTACTTGCGTATAAGAAGGTGCGCACCACGAAGATAGACGGTGATTTAGGGATGTTCGGCTATCAATCATTCAGTTGCCGTTTCGTGATGAGCCCAGAGGGGAAAGACTGCGTGTATTTTGAGAAGACGGCGGGCAGCCAGAGGAAGTCGGGTAATATATACAACAACACGGAGACTACTAAGGCATACCTCGGCGCATATCACATTGGTAAAAACCCGAGGAGGTTGTATGGGTCGGAGAATTCGGAGGCTGGCTTGATGTTCAAGCGTAAGAATGGGAAGGCGTATTTGCTCATCTTCACAAGCGACACTAAGTTTGAGCTGTTGGAGTTCACGAAGTAGGGCAACATCAATATAATGCGAGAGAGAGGTGTCGGTGATGCCTCTCTCTCGTTGTATATGGGGGCTTTATGATACGCATTCGGCGTTAGGGGACGTTGTGGACATAGTCACCACGACTGATAATAGTCACATCAGTGGGGTTATTGAGCGAAAAACAACTTATCGGGTAACCTACAACAGAAATACCCGATAAAAACGATTTATCGGGTAAGGAGGCGACCCAATTACCCGATAAAATCAGTTTATCGGATAAGGAGGCAACTGGGTGGGGTTAGAGAAATTCATGCGCCTGCGGTGCGTTAGTTAAGGAAGTATGTGAGACGTTTGGGGCAACGTCTTTACTCCTGACTGTAGGTGCGACTGTTTAGCGTTAGGAGGATTGCAGAAGAAGGAATGGAATCGGAGACATCGTGCAGAAAGTCGAACTTTACACGCATGTTTAACATTATTTAATCACCCCCCTGAAATCTTAATACATTTGCATATCGCCGCTACACACTGCTGGCGAGGTTGAAGTATTAATGTATAACTAACACAAATCTTATGGTTCATAGATTATTACGAAGATTTAGTATGCTGGTGGTAGCTGTGTTCATGGCTGCCACTGTCACATCTGCCCAAAGCGGCACGGGATGGGAGTATGACGAATCTACCAAGACGCTCACGCTTAGCGGAGATGAGGTTGATTGGTCGGGGTTCGCTGACTATCCCTATCATGTGAAAGTAGAGAATGTAGTTTTCACGAAAACCTTCAATGTTTCAGAAATACCCAGTTTGGCCTTCAATGGTTTCATCTTAATTAGAGAGATTGAGATTCCTGATTGCGTGACATCTATTGGGGGAAGGGCGTTTGATTGTTGTGTTGCACTCACCTCGATCAATCTTCCTGAGAAACTTCAAAGTATTGGGAGCATGGCATTTGAGTGGTGTAACTCACTCACCTCGGTCAGCCTGCCAGCAAGCTTAAACAGGATAGGGGATAGGGCATTCT
>CAZPPW010000076.1:0-5836 GCA_964588595.1 uncultured Marinilabiliaceae bacterium | reverse complement strand
AGACACCTCTCTCCGTCCAGTCCACACAAACCTCCCTCCAATCCCCCACATCCGACACCTCCGCCCCGGCGCAATACTACGACCTCACAGGCCGTCCTGTCAGCCCCGCGTCGCACCACGGCATAGCAGTCAAGACGCAAGGCAACCACTCCTCCCTCACCATCATCAAGTAGCAACCGTCAAAACCTAAACCACCGAAGCCCGAGACCCCACAAGTCTCGGGCTTCATGTTTTAGGTCAAGACATCACCACGGCAACCCACGTATATGAAGACACGCCGCAGGTCACACCCCCAGCAAATGCCGCAAAGCCATAATCGGGTGATATAATATCATGCGTGGACCGCTCCAGCGCATGACGCGGCGCATCAGCTCACGCCGCGACGGGGCGTAGCAATGTATAGGGCAGCGGCGGCACGTGGGTTTACCCTCGCCAAACTTGCAATGGTCGAGCCGCGCACGGGCGTATGTCAGCAAGGCGGCATACTCCTCGGGCAGCCCGTCCACGCCCAGGCAACGGCGGCAGTAGAGCCTGACCATCACCTCCACCACCTGCTTCTCGCGCTCAATGCGTCCCACATCAATCTATCCGTAGCAACTCAATCTCAAACACGAGTGTCGACCCGCCAGGTATGCCGGGCTGCGCAAACTTGCCATAGCCCATAGATGCCGGGATATAGACCTCCCACTTGTCGCCCACGCGCATAGCGCCGAGAGCCACTTGCCACCCCTTGATGAGGTCTCGCGGACGTATAGCCAACGGTGCGCCGCCCAACGACGTGTCGAACTGCCGCCCGTCGATGAGCCGCCCCGTGTAGTGCGCCGAGATGACGCTCGACGCCGTGGGATGCTCGCCCCCGTCATCGCCCGAAGTTATGACGCGGTAACACGTGCCGCCCGCAAGGGACATCACACCCTCCTCTTGCGCCTTATGTTCCAACCACTTAGTGTTGGCCACAACCCATGCTTTCTTATCCATAGTTATAGCTTCGTCACGGATGTGACACGCGCCTCGCCCTGTCCCGGGAGGGGCTGATATATCACCACCTCATATTTGCCATCGTCCCCCTTGCACGTGAAGGAGTAGTTCAAGCCAGCCACCACCTGCGTGGCCACCTTCTTGGGGGTCAGGGCGATGCTGTCGTTATAGCATTTGGCAAACAGCTCAAGCTGCTCGTCGGTAGGCCTCACGGGGTCGGAATAGCCGCCGCATAGCGCCTCCCGCTTGGTGGTGCACGCCATAGTGGCGAGGCAGGCGAGAATCAAGATTAAATGCTTCATCGTGAACGTTGTATACTAATAAGCCCCACCAGCATACTTGCGCATGACGTGGCGGGGCAAAATAAAACAGAAAGACTTCAACTACTTAGTGAGGTCGTCGGTATCCATGGCGATCATCAGCTCCTCGTCTGTGGGGATGACGCACACCGTGACCTTGCTCGACGGCTTGGAGATTATAGCCTCGGTGCCGAAGACGTCGCGGTTCTTCTCCTTATCGAGCTCAATGCCCATGAACTCCAGACCCTCGCAGGCCGTCTCACGGCAATTCCACTTATTCTCGCCCACGCCGCCCGTGAAGAGCAATATATCCACACCGCCCATGGCCGCGGCATACGAGCCTATATATTTGCGCACACGGTAATAATACATGTCCTGCGCCAACGCCGCACGCTCATCGCCGCCATCACGAGCCGCCTGAATCTCACGCATATCAGACGTTGTGCCAGATATGCCGAGCAAGCCAGACTTCTTGTTCATCATGGTGTCTATCTCGTCGACGGTCATGCCCGTGTGGTGCATGAGGAATGGGATGATAGCCGGGTCGATGTCGCCACAGCGTGTGCCCATCATCAGACCCTCCAGCGGGGTGAGGCCCATGCTCGTGTCGACGCACTTGCCATCCACGATAGCCGATATAGAGCCGCCGTTGCCGATATGGCAGGTGATAATCTTCTTGCCGATAGGGCTGACACCGAGATATTCGCACACCCTCTTCGATACATACTTATGGCTTGTGCCGTGGAAGCCGTAGCGACGTATGCCATACTTCTCGTAATACTCGTAGGGCAGGGCGTACATATAGGCCTTAGCGGGCATGGTCTGATGGAAGGCGGTGTCGAACACGCCCACCTGCGGTATGTTGGGCAAGAGAGCCTTGACGGCGTTCACGCCCTTGAGGTTGGCGGGGTTATGCAACGGGCCCATATCGGAGCATGCCTCGAATATGTCGAGCACCTCCTTGGTGAGTATTGAGCTCTTGGTTATCTTCTGCCCGCCATGGAGCATACGGTGACCCACGGCGTCGAGTTGGTCAAGGCTCTTCAGCACACCCACCTTAGGGTCGGTCAGTTTGCCGAATATGACCTCCACGCCCTTGGTATGCTCGGGTATGAGGATCTGCTCAATCTCCTTCTCGCCACTTGGCACGGAGAACTTGATGAACGACCCTGGCATGCCGATCTTCTCGATGCCGCCGCTGGCTATGACCTTCTTGGCGGGAAACTCAAAGAGTTTATACTTGATAGATGAACTTCCGCAGTTCAGTACGAGTATGTTCTTCATTAGCTTATTGGGGGGTTAATTATCTTGCGCCTGATTAGCTGTGATAGCTATCATCTTCACTATGTCGGACACGGAGCAGCCGCGTGAGAGGTCGTTCACCGGGCGTGCTATGCCTTGCAGCACGGGGCCGATAGCCTCGGCGTTGCCCAGACGCTGCACGAGCTTATAGGCTATATTGCCCACCTCGAGCGATGGGAAGATGAGGACGTTGGCATGACCCGCTATGTCGCTGCCTGGCGCTTTCTTGGCTGCCACGATAGGCACGATAGCGGCGTCGGCCTGCAACTCGCCATCTATCTGCATGTCGGGTGCCATCTGCTTGGCGATGTTGGTAGCCTCGACGACCCTGTCGACCACCTCGTTCTTCGCGCTACCCTTGGTGGAGAAGCTGAGCATGGCAATCTTAGGCTCAAAGCCACCGAGCACACGAGCAGTCTTGCCCGTAGCCACGGCTATGTCGGCAAGCTGGGCGGCCGTCGTCACGGGGTTCACGGCGCAGTCGGCGAAGAGCATCACACCGTTCTCGCCATACGACTTATCTTGCAAGAACATCAGGAACGCGCCACTCACGACGCTGAATCCCGGCTTAGTCTTGATAATCTGGAAGGCTGGGCGCAGCACGTCGCCCGTGGCACTGTCGGCGCCGCTGACCTCACCATCGGCATCGCCCGCCTTAATCATGAGGCAACCGAGGTATAGGCAATCCTCGACGAGGGTCATAGCCTTCTCCATGGTCATGCCCTTATTCTTGCGGAGCTCATAGAGGAGGGTGGCATATTCCTCTTTCTTAGGATTCTTCTTAGGGTCGACGACGGTGGCCTTAGAGATGTTGGTCAGGCCCCAACGTTTGGCGTTGTTGCGGACGTTATCCTCGTCGTCGATGATGATGATGTCGGCGAAGCCCTCCGCCAGCACTTGGTCTGCGGCACGCAAAGTGCGCTCTTCATAACCTTCGGGCAGCACGATACGCTTCTTGTTCTGTGCCGCCTTCTGTTTCAGATTCTCAACGAAACCCATTGTTGTATGTGTAGATTTTTATTTTGGCTTATGTTGTTATACGCGGCTTCGCTCCGTCTGCCTTTGATGCCAAATGGGGTGGGTGTCGCTCTATGATTGGGGACGCGATAGTATTGTACGATGCTAATGTCGCTAAAGTTCCCGCTTTCGCAAAGATACTATTTAGCACGTCTAATGCAAAGAAATGCCCCCTAAATGTAATGTCGAGATTGCAAATCAGCCCATACGGTCGCGGTAGTCCTCATAGCCGTAGCGGCGCACCACACGCAGGCCACCGTCGCAAGGGTCGTATATGGCGATTGAGGGGTGCGTCACGCCATTGAACATGGTGGTCTTCACGGTGGTGTAGTGAATCATGTCCTCGAAGATAATCTTGTCGCCCACGGACAGGGGCTTATCGAACGACCATGAGCCCACATAGTCGCCCGACAGGCATGAGTTGCCGCCCATGCGGTATGTGGGGAGACCCTCCACGGGTTCATAGTGCGCGCCGCGAATCTCGGGCTTATAGGGCATCTCGAGACAGTCGGGCATGTGGCATGCGAAAGAGACATTGAGTATGGCGGTCTTGATGCCCGCGTTCTCCACTATATCCTCGACGGTGGAGAGGAGGAAGCCCGTCTGCCACGCGAAGGCTGAGCCAGGCTCGAGAATCACCTCAAGATGGGGGTGCCTACTTCTAAATCCCTTGATAGCCTCGACCAACGTCTCTATGTCGTAGCCCTTGCGGGTCATAAGATGTCCGCCACCGAAATTCACCCACTTAACCTGACTGAGCCAAGGCGCGAACCGCTCCTCGAAGGCCTTGATAAGGTTGGCCGACTGCTCGGCAGAGCTCTCGCACAGGGCATGGCAATGGAGACCCTCGACGATGGGGGGCAGGACGCAGGGCAAACTGGAGGACAAGATGCCAAGACGTGAGCCCGGGACGCAAGGGTTATAGAGGTCGGTATCGACCTGAGTCAGTTGAGGGTTGACGCGTAGTCCGACGCTGACATGATGAGGGGCGCGCTCCACATTGGGCGTGTAGCGTTCCAGCTGGGTGAGGGAGTTGAAGGTGATATGCCTGCTTCGTTCGAGTATAGCGTCGATCTCGCCCTCGGAATATACGGGGGCGTAGGTATAGGCCAGTGAGCCCAGTTCCTCGGCGGCCAGACGCGCCTCGGCGAGTGAGGAGGCCGTGGCGCTGCTGAAGAACTCACGCACGATGGGGAAGGCGGGCCACAGGGCGAAGGCCTTGAACGCCAAGATAATCGTCGCCCCGCTACGGTCCTGCACGTCGCGGATAAGGCGCAGATTGGCACGCAACCGTTCCGCCTCGAGCACGTAGCATGGTGACGGCACCTCTTGCAAATCAAGCATTGGGAGTTATGTTTTTACGCGTTGCACAAAAAAGGTCAGACAGCCGCGTTTAGCTGTCTGACCTCTCGGTTAGTCGGGGTGACTGGATTCGAACCAGCGACAACACGCCCCCCAGACGTGTACTCTAACCGGGCTGAGCTACACCCCGAATACATTCGTCTTTCTAAGACGACACAAAGGTACGTAAATATATTTACACGCCAAGCGTATTGCCACAATTTTAGTTTTTAGGCGCATGGCAAGGCACGTCGGAAAAAATTTTACCTTGAATGTTTCTCCATCTCGCGATAATTCCATATTTTTAGGCAGTCTAATTTATACTGACATAACCACAAATGGATAATAGAGATATTCGTCAGACCGTCAAGGAGCTGTTCGCTAAATACTTAGAGGTCAAAAAACATAGAAAGACCCCTGAGCGGTTCGCCATACTTGACGAGATATATAGTCGTCAGGGACACTTCGACATTGAGGAGCTTTATTCCTACATGAAGGAGAAGAATTACCGCGTGAGCCGCGCCACGCTTTATAACACCATCGACCTGCTCCTTGACTGTCGATTGGTGGTGAAGTTGCAATTTGGCAAGACGCAGGCCCAATATGAGCGTGCATACGACACGAAGCCTCACGACCACCTTATCTGCCTCTCGTGCGGCTCGATAACCGAGGTGCCAGACACGCAGATCTCGGAACTTATCGAGAAGACGGCGCAGGGTGAGCATTTCCAAGTGTCGCACCACTCGCTATATATCTATGGGCTTTGCAACGATTGTCTGAGCAAGAACATGCGTTTGCCTGACTTTTCGGAGCAGAAGTCGGAATAGTCCCCTACCCTATCATATTTTATAGATCGCATCGTGCTGAGGTTGAGGCCTTGGACGATGCGATTTTTATTT
>CAZPPW010000075.1:0-6157 GCA_964588595.1 uncultured Marinilabiliaceae bacterium | reverse complement strand
CCCCTCCTCACACCAACCCCTCATAATCGTCCATCCGCTCCTCATAGTCTTCATCCGACTCGCCAGGCTGACGCTCCCAACTCGTGGGAGAGGTGTCCTCATCACCATAGATAGGCTCCTCGTCAAGGTAATCGTCTCTATCGCTGAGGTACTCCTCGCCATCGAGATAATCCTCATCGTCAAACTGTTCATCGTCAATATCAGGGCTGAAGATAGACATAAGCATACAATGTTTATCGGGTGAACTAATATTGGCGAATATAACGCTTTTTTAATAGATAACGACCTTATTTGGCAATCACCAACGAAGACTGCCCACCTACCCGCCGTATCACAAGGGCGTTATGCGACGAGCCATCAAGCGCACGACCATCAAGCCCGTAATATTGCGCCACAGCACAGCCGACAGGCGTACTCAACGATGTCGTGACCACGACAAAGTCCTTGAAGTAGTGACGTATATTCTGCGTATTATCTTTGCCAATATTAGTGGTCGAATGATTATAGGTGAGCGTGGCCTGCCGATAAGGGAATACATCGAGCCCCGTTGCGGTAGAGTCAGTGGCATCAGCAAGGTATATGATATGCTTCTTAGACGATGTGCCATTAGACAGTATCTCGACCGACAACAGCCCATCGCACGACGAGAACGCCTCATTATCTATAAACGTGAGCGAAGCAGGCAACACAATAGACTTCAACCCCGAATTATAGAATGCCGACTCACCAATACTCTCAAGCGACGCAGGCAACATTATACCCTCAAGCGACGTGCAGTTGCAGAAGGTGTAACTCTCGATGCTCCTCAAACCATCAGGCAACGCAACCTCACCAAGCGACGTGCACCAACTGAACGCACTCGAACCAACCGACCCGACACCATCAGGGATAGTTACCTCAACCAGCGACGTGCACCACGCAAAAGCATATTCAGCCACCGACACAAGCGTCGACGGCAGACTCACCTCACTAAGCGACGCACAGTTATAAAACGCCTCCTGCGATATACTCGTGACCGACGACGGTATAACAACCGACCCGAGCGACGAGCAACCCGAGAACGCCGACTGACCAAGCCCCGTGAGCGTCGCCGGCAACGTGACACCATCGAGCGACGAGCACCCCTGGAAGGCGGACTTACCTATCGTCTCGAGACGCTCGGGCAACGTTACGTCCGCAAGCGACGAGCAACCAAAGAAGGCATAGTCAGGTATGCCCACAAGACCTTCAGGCAACGTAAGCGTCTCCAACGCCGAACACCCGTAAAACGCCTCCACACCCACAGAACTGACCGACGCAGGCAACGTCAGGTCAACGAGCGACTGGCACCCACGGAACGCCTTATCTCCTATCGTGCTGACCACATCCGGCACACATATCTCCTTGAGGTTGATGAAGTTAACAAACGCCATTGTAGGTATAGCCGCAATATCATAGTCCGACGCGAACACCACCCGCTCCGCTACTGTGGCATAGTTCGCAATCTCATGCCACGCCACCTTCGACCCGCTCAACGTCAGTGTCTTGCTTGCCTCGTCATACGTCCAACCTTGATACGTGTCTGCCGTCGAGGTCACAACGTCACCAAAGTATGACCATATATTCTGCGTCTCATCATCCCCAATCCACGTAATATCAGGGTCATACAGCAACGTCGCCTGATGGTCGGGAAATACATCTTCCGACGTAGCCGCCCTATCGTCACCCTCTCCAAGGTATATGCAATGCTTGCTCGACGCCGTGCCCTCCGACATCACCTTGACCGACCGCAACGACAAGCAATCATAAAACGCCCACTTCCCAATACGCCCCACCGATGCCGGCAACTCTAACGAAGTGAGCGCCGTACAGCTGAAAAAGGCCGACGCGCCTATCTCCCTGACCGTCCCCGGTATATCTATGTCCACAAGCGCGTCGAACGACTCAAATGCGCTCTCCGGCAACACAGTGACATCCGCGCTAAACCGCACCCTCTGCGTAGTGGAGGCAAAAACCACTATCTCCGACCAGTCAACATCCACCGACGTGATAGTCATCGTGTTACTATCAGCGTCGTATGCCCATCCCGTGCCTCTAAACTGCTTGAAGTAACTGCGCAAATTGCTGCTCGCGCTATACCCTATGGCTGTATAGTCTGCGTCAAACACAAGCGTCGCCCCGCTATCCGGGAACACATCGCTCCCCGTGTCGCCCGTGTCATCCGACGTGCCGAGGTATATATAGTGCGTGTCGGCCGTGTCATCATATCCCAAAGTCACCGTCTTGAGCGTGGCGCAATTATAGAACGCGCCATCGCCAATACGTTCAAGCGACGACGGCAACACTATCGCACTCAGCGCAGTGCAGTTCGCAAACGCCTCCTTGCCTATCGTCAGCAATCCCTCTGGCAGGTCGATGCCTTGTAGTGAGTAGCACTTACTGAATGCGCTCTCACCAATACTCTCAAGCGCAGTGGGCAACGTTACGTCCCAAAGCAAAGAGCATTGGTCGAATGTGCCTTCCCCTATCGACGTCAGATTAGCGGGCAATACCACCTTCTTCAACCCCTGGCAGTTATAAAACACCGCGTCCCCAAGCGACGTGACGCACGCCGGTATCTCAATCTCCTCGAGACTAAAGAACCCCTTGAACGTATTATCCGGGATAGATGTCACGCTGAAGTCCGACGCAAACACCACACTCTTTGTGGAATAGCTGTAGTCCCCAATCTCGCGCCACTTCACCTTAGCCCCCGATAGCGTCAACTCGCCCGTCGCGGAGTTAAACGACCACCCCGTGCCACTCTGGGCAACGGTCACATTTGGCATAATGATTATTGCGATAAGCGCCGCCAAGCGCGGCAATATGGTGCGTTTCATCAAGTGTGATAGTTTACTGTTCGGTCTGTCAAGGTATCAACCACGCAAAGATACTAATAATTAAGGGGTGCTATCCCCCACCACACTCCTCCCCCACATTATCCCGCAAATTCCACCAAATCCTCGCAAAACTCTCCCATATCCTCTCCAATACCCGCTCAGCCCTACGTACATCGGCTCTGCGCCCCACCTCCATATACCCAGATACTGACAATATACTGATAAAACTGCTCCCTCCCCACCCCAATATACTGAAACGATACTGAACCCGATGCTCGCCCCACGCTCCCCTCACCCTCAAAATGATAATTTGTCCCCCATCGGCTAACAATTTTTCTACGGTGCACAAATCGTGCAAACAACATACACAAATCTTGCAAACGCGCCTCTCACCTCCAAAAAACACCTCACCACCCTCCCTAATGTTAAATCTTCACCCACAACTGTTCGCCCTGAAAATACCTCCCCGAAACAAATCATGCCACACTCCATCCCCTTAAACAGTTTTTCACTATCTTTGCGCAACACTCAAACAAAACAAAACCACATGCCACAGCAATACACCAAAATAGAGTTCGACCAAGGACAGCAACGCCCTCCAATGCCCTCCTCCTACCTCGTGTGGGCCATCCTCGTCACCCTCTTCTGCTGCCTCCCCTTCGGCATAGCCGCCATAATCTACGCCAGCCGTGTCGACGGCTACTACAACGCCGGCAACTACACCGCCGCGCAAGAGTCCAGCGACCAAGCCAAGAAATGGTGCCTATGGGGCCTCTTCAGCGCAATAGCCATCATCGTCCTCTACTTCATCTTCCTCGCCGTCTGCGTGTGGCTCGGAGTCAAATACGGCTACTAACCCACACGTGCCGCGCCCTCTCCTCATAACCCTCCTCGCCATAGCGGCCCTCGCCGCCATAGCCGTCTACTATCTCCTCGACCCCGCCACCACGCCCTTCCCACGATGCCCCTTCCGCACCCTCACGGGACTGCTATGCCCCGGGTGCGGCAGCCAGCGTGCGCTCCACGACCTCCTGCACCTCGACATACCCGCCGCCTTCCACCACAACGCCCTCCTCGTCCTCTCCATCCCCCTCGTCACGCTCCAACTCATCGCCGCCCTACTCCGCTCCTCCCATCCACGCTTCTACCGCGCCCTCAACAACCGCCACCTCGCCCTCTCCATAGCCATCACCCTCATCCTCTGGGCGATACTCCGCAACATCCTCCACTTGTAAACCCATTGCCGTAGGCGCATAAAACCTACTGCCCATATAAAGACATCCGCCTGCGGCGCCTCCCTTAACGCCGCAAGCGGACATATCCTTATAATCAGACTATTGCTACATCATCTTTACGCCTTCTCCCCCATCACCCTCATCACATCCTCCGCAATCTTCTCCCCCGTAAGATGCGACTGCGCCAGCAACTCCGAATACGAATACCTGTCATACAACGCCTTGCGCACGCCATTAACCACCACACGCATAGACGTAGCCCCATAATACGCCGCTATCTTCTGCCCAAAACCGCCATCCACGCACCCGTCTTCTGCCACGAGCACCACCTCATGCCCCTCCACAAGCGAGTCAAGCAGCTCCGTGTCAAGCTCCGAAAGGAACGTCTGCGAGATAATCGTAGGCTCAATGCCACGCCCACGCAATATCCCCGCCGCATCATCAATCCACCCCATAGACGCCCCGGAACCTATCAACGCCACCCGCGACCCCCGTCTCACCACACGGGCGCGCCGTGCGACAGCATAGTCCGTAGGGAACGTCTCCTGCGAATGCACCACCCCGCCACCTGGCACACGTATCGCCACGGGGCATCGCGTCTGCCCTATTGCCCACTCCTCCATCGACACGAACTCCTCCCACGATGCCGGCGCCAAATACGTGAGGTTCGGTATGTTGGCAAGCATCGCTATGTCAAAGAACCCAATATGCGTTATATCATTCAAGCCAAGCACCGACCCGCAGAACACGTTAATGACAGCCGGCTGATTGTTGATGCACAAGTCCTGCGCCAACTGGTCATACGCGCGCTGTATGAAGGTGCTATACACGTTCCACACCGGCCGCGCCCCCGCCTTGGCAATGCCCGATATAAGCGCCGCCGCCTGCTCCTCCGCAATCCCCACGTCCACATGCTGCGCCCCAGCCGCCCGCCTGCGGTCTGGAGTAAAACCCGCCACCGCGGGCGTGCCAGACGTCACGGCCACCACCGTACGATCCGCCTTCATGCGCCCTAACAGATACGCCCCCACAAGGTCGCCATAATCCTCCGCCGACGACGGCTTCAACAACTGCGCGCTCTCAATGTCAAACGGCATCGACCAGTGCCAACGCTCCTTGTTGTCAACAGCGGGCTTATATCCGCACCCCTTCAAGGTATGCACGTGCACCACGACAGGATGGTCTATATCCTTGACCCGCGAGAACGCCTCAACAAGCGCACCTACGTCGTTACCCTCCTCCACGTAGACATAATCAAGCCCCATGGCGCGGAAGAAGTTGCACTGCGCCTCGCCATGCGTCTGCCGCAGCAACGCCAAATTACGATACAACCCGCCATGATTCTCCGCAATAGACATCTCATTGTCATTAACCACGATAATGAGGTTAGTCCCCGCCTCGGCCACGGTGTCAAGCCCCTCGAAGGCCTCACCGCCACTAAGCGACCCGTCTCCGATAATAGCTATTATATTCTCCCTGCGACCCATAATGTCGCGCCCCTTCTGCAAACCCGCCGCAAGGGCTATCGACGTGGACGTGTGCCCAAGCTCAAACGTGTCATACAATGGCGACTCCGCAGGACTGGAATACCCCGATATATCGTCAATGCGCGCCACGTCCGTAAACCCATACGCACGCCCCGTAAGCAGCTTATGCGGATACGACTGGTGCGACACGTCAAACACAAACTTATCCTCCGGCGCGTTGAACACGCGGTGCAACGCGATAGTAGCCTCAACAAACCCCAGATTAGGCCCCACATGACCGCCATGTACAGACACGCGCTGCAATATGGCACGACGCATCTCCACAGCGAGCTCAGTAAGCTGGTCGGCAGGGAGCGCCTTGACGTCGGCAGGAGAATTGATATTCGAGAGTATCATGATGTTCCGTGTTTAATGTTTACGCCTGCGAAGATAGGACGACAGGCAATGACAGCGGGTATAAATTTTACGGAACGTTGCGGCGACGGCACAAAAAAAGAGGCTCACCCACGTGAACCTCCTATGGAGCCGATGACGGGACTTGAACCCGTGACCTCTTCCTTACCAAGGAAGTGCTCTA
>CAZPPW010000074.1:0-6361 GCA_964588595.1 uncultured Marinilabiliaceae bacterium | reverse complement strand
ATTTTCATTAGGGAAGCAATCTACCAACTGCCACCTCCGCCACCGCCACCAAACGAGCCCCCACCGAAGCCCCCGAAAGAGTCACTGTCAGAATCCTTATCCGACGAACCACCAAAGAAAGATATAATGCTGAATATGACATTGGCAAAGAAAGCGTAGATTGAGGCGATGACAAAGATAAACGTCATAGTGGTGGTTATCTTCTCACGTTGTGTCTTGGCCTCCTTATACCTGTTGATGTACGCACGACTGGCTAAGTAGAGTAGTATCAAGAGTACACTAATCCCCAAGACACCATACACGTAGACATCATCAACCTCCTCCTCTCTCTCCACGTGATACTCACCATTGGCCGCCTCCACCACAGCCTCCACACCCGCTATTATACCGCCAGTGTAATCATCTACCTTGAAGCAGGGGATCATCTTGTCGGTAACGATGTGTCGGCACGTGATGTCAGGCAATACACCCTCAAGACCGTACCCTGTGGCGATGAAGGCATTGCCTTTAGACTCTTCAGTCTTAGGCTTGACGAGGATTACTATGCCATTGTTCGTGCCTTTACTTCCTACGCCCCAACTCTCGCCTAATTGTTGTGCGAAGTCAGCTATCTCGAGCCCGCCAAGGTCTGACACGGTGACCACGACAATCTGGTTACTCGTGCTGTCGTCAAATGCGACAAGTCGGCGCTCAAGAGATTCACGAGTACCCTCTGTGAGGACGCCTGCAAAGTCGTTGACAAGCCGTTGAGGCTCCGGACGACTTGGCACTTGCGCAAACGTGGTAACCGTCAGCAGCAACGAGACGATTAGTGTCAATAGTCTCATATTCAATCTTGTTGGTCGAAAGAGACTTGGTTTGGCAACTCGTCCTCGTCGTCAGACTGTGGAGGGAAATACTGGCGCAGCTTGTCACCACACAGCAGTATCGACTCACAGATGCCGTCAATAGGTAGCTTACGTGCAAAAGCGTCCGATATGGTCTTGACAATGTCGTCCCAAAACCCTTGACCCACAATGTCATTGATACCCTTATCTCCTATCACTGCGAACCGATGATCCTTTGTGGCGAAGAAGAAGAGCACGCCATTGCGTAGCTTAGTGTTCTGCATGCCAAGGGTATTGAAGGCCTCCACCGCCGAGTCAAGCACATTGGCCTTACTATGGCTGGTCACGTGCACGTGTATCTCGCCGCTCGTGTTAGTCTCCGCCTGCTCTATGGCCATCTCGATACGTCGGCAGGCCTGCTTGTCGAATATCTTGTCAGACATCTAAAACTCCACTTTAGGTGCCTTCTCGCTACCTTCCTCAGCCTTGAAGTATGGCTTCTTATCGAAACTGAAGATGCTGGCAATGATGTTGTTAGGGAACTTGCGGATATACGTGTTATAGTCCTGCGCAACTTCATTGAATTTCCTACGCTCCACGGTAATACGGTTCTCCGTGCCCTCAAGCTGGCTCTGCAAGTCGAGGAAGTTCTCATTAGCCTTGAGGTCAGGATATGCCTCCTTGACTGCCATGAGCCGCGACAATGCCCCACTAAGGTCACTCTGTGCCTGTTGGAACTGCGCAAGAGTCTCCTCATTGAGGTTGCTGGCGTCAATGGTGACGCTTGTGGCCTTCGAGCGTGCCTCAATGACCGCTGTCAATGTTGAACTCTCATGCGACGCATAGCCCTTGACTGTCGCCACGAGGTTAGGGATGAGGTCAGCACGACGCTGATAGACGTTTTCTACTTGTGCCCACTGGGTCTCCACGGCCTCCTGCTTCTCTACCATGTCATTGTAGCCGCAGCTGGATAGTGCCATCGCCGATAGAGCGGCAACGATGAGTGTCTTGAACGCTTTCATTTGTTAGTTAGTTTATGATTAAGTTCTTATTGTGTTGATTACTGCCACCAAAGGTAACGAGTTAAGCCGATATGTGCAATTTCCAAACACCTAAAATCTTGCACCAATCCTCAAAATACCTTATCTTTATTGGCACAATGAAGAAAATAGGTCTCATATCCGACACCCACGGCTACCTCGACCCACGTCTACTCGACCTCCTACAAGACGTCGACGAGCTATGGCACGCTGGCGACATAGGCTCCCTCGATGTCCTACAACAGCTACGCGACTTCAAACCCCTACGTGCCGTATGGGGCAACGCCGACGGCAACGACATACGCACCGCCATCGACCCACGACCACGCTACGTCTACTCCTCCGACAACTCTGCCACCACCAACGCCCAACAAGCACGACAAGGCATCCTCCGATTCTCCGTCGAAGACATCACAGTCCTCATGACCCACATCGGCGGATACCCCGGACACTACTCCCTAAAGGTCATAAACGAGCTCCGCAACGACCCACCAACCATTATGGTCGCCGGACACTCCCACATCCTACGTGTCATATACGACAAGAAATACCACTGCCTACACCTCAACCCTGGAGCCTGTGGACACTACGGCATACAAGGCGTCCGAACAGCCCTACGCTTCACCATCGACGCCTCCAACATCAAAGACATGGAGATTATCGAGCTCTCATAGCTAAACCCCACCACACATGGATGACATCATAGAGTACTTCACCGACATCTTCCACCTCGAACGACACGCCGAACTCCCCCTCGGCATCGTCGAACGCCTCAACGCCCTCGACCGTGCCCAACGTGGTGAACTCAAAAGCCGACTCTTCACCGAGGCCAAACGTCTCGGCGTGGGCGGCGACGGCCTACGTGCTATACGATGGCTCGAAACAACATTCGACCAAATAGAGAAATACTCCTTCCGCCTACACGATGTCCTCTTTAGCCCCGGCCAAGACATACCCGAGAACCTCGCCTTCTACATGTCACAAGCCAAGAAGACCATCGACCTTTGCGTCTTCACCATCTCCGACGACGTCCTTTCCGGATGCCTCAAAGCCCTCAACGCCAAAGGCATCAAAATCCGCATCATAACCGACAACAACAAGATGCGCGACGCAGGCTCACAAGTCAAAGAACTCGCTCGATGTGGCATCGAGGTCAAGGTCGACAACTCCCGATACCACATGCACAACAAGTTCGGCATAATCGACAACCGTATAGCCTTCACCGGTAGCTACAACTGGACCTATACAGCCAAACTCCATAACCAGGAAAACCTCCTCCTCACCACCAACTTCACCATTGTCCACCGCTTCATCAACGAGTTCGCCCAACTCTGGGAACAGATGTTCCGCCTCAACGTACGACCCGGACGCGACGGCCAACTAAAGGCCAACGTCCGCCTCGGCAAAGCCCCACATTCCGACGAGGATGATGCCCCCGACCCCGACAACCACAACAACCAACCTCCACGCAAGAAACGCAAACGCTCCCGACGTTAACTTGCATTACCACTCATATTCAATATCTTTGCAACAACATTTCTCATAACTTCTACTACATAATGAAAGCTTACGTTTTCCCTGGCCAAGGCTCACAGTTCGTAGGTATGGGCAAAGACCTCTACGACAACAACTCAATGGCTAAGGACCTCTTCGACCAAGCCGACAATATCCTCGGCTTCAAGATTACCGACATCATGTTCGCTGGCACCGACGACCAACTCCGTCAGACCAAAGTCACACAGCCAGCCATCTTCCTACACTCCGTAATACTCGCCAAAGTCCTCGGCGATTCCTTCAAACCCGACATGGTAGCTGGTCACTCCCTCGGCGAATTTTCCGCACTCGTCGCCGCCGGGGCTATGTCGTTCGCCGACGGCCTACGTCTCGTGTCCCAACGCGCCATGGCTATGCAAAAGGCTTGCGAAGCCGCACCTTCCACCATGGCCGCTATCGTAGGCCTCGACGACGCCACCGTCGAAGCTGCCTGCAACGAACTACCCAACGTCGTCCCGGCCAACTACAACTGCCCTGGCCAGCTCGTCATATCCGGCTCAGTCGAAGGTATCGACGCCGCATGTGCCACCCTCACTGCCAAAGGCGCCAAACGTGCCATAAAACTCGCCGTAAGCGGAGCCTTCCACTCCCCCTTCATGGAACCCGCACGCGCCGAACTCGCCAAGGCCATCGAGGCTACCAACTTCTCCGCGCCACTATGCCCCGTATACCAAAACGTCACCGCCAACCCCGAGACCGACCCTGCCGTAATCAAGCAAAACCTCGTGGCGCAACTGACCTCCTCCGTACGATGGACCCAAACTCTCCAGAACATGATCGCCGCCGGAGCCCAAGAGTTCATCGAGGTAGGCCCTGGCAAAGTCCTCCAAGGCCTCGTCCGTAAAACCGACCGCTCCGTATCGGCATCTGGCATAGCCTCCCTCGCCGACATCCAACAGTAAACCCATCTTACCATAACTCGAGGGAGGACTGGCTCTCATCACGCCTCTTCTCCCTCTATTTGTCTATACACACCATGCCCATCGACCTCCTCTCAATGGTCGATATGCCACCCGACAACTGGTGCGCCAACTTCTACCTCGATGGGAAATACCTGCCCGTCGACAACCCCCTATGGGGCATACGCACCTCCCTCTCCTCCGGACTACTATCCACCCTGCACGTCCCAATGCGAGCCGGCGAACCCTACATCGCCCTCTGGCCCTGGCTATGGCGCTCTCTCATCAACGCCGCATCCACCATCGGCATACCCGAATACCAACTCCCCTCCTCCGAAACACTACGCCACGAGATATGGCTCATCACCACACGCAACCGCTACCCCGCACACTCACTAATCCATATCCTCCTCTACCACGACATCTCCCCCCTCGGCACACACCCCCGATACGCCCTCTTCCAATCCCGACTACCTAAGTCCATATTCGACGTCACCTCCCCCGACGCCCTCAACCTCCTCGCGCCAACCAACCTCGCCACCGTCAACCCCCACGCAGGCCCTTGGGCCGACACACCCGTAGAATCCCTCGCTCGCATCAAAGCCCAACAACAACACCTCGACGGCGCATGCCTCATCCTCCCCGACGGCCGACTCGCACGCACCACACTCGGCAACATTTTCCTCTTCCTCCCCGGCGGACATATCCTCGCCTCACGTCAAGGCGCAACCCCCGACGCCCTCTGCGACTTCATCACCTCCAACAACCTATTCCACAAGTTCAACCTCCACATCGACTACCAAGACGGCTTCGACAACGCCACCATAAACGCTGCCGAAGAATGCTTCGTATGCAGCACCTCCGTCGGCCTGCGACCCGTCCTAAGCCTCGGCTCCACTAAACGATTCCATCGCAACGTGACACTCACCCTCGCTCAAGAGGTCAAACGCGCCATGTCACTCTAACACCCTAACAACCACCATCATGAAACAACTCATCACCCTCCTCCTCTCCTCCATCCTCCTATTCTCATGCGCCCCACGCAACCCACACTCCCCCGAAGCACAACGACTCCTCGCCCTCCTCGACTCCCTAAATGGCCATAAAACCCTCTCCGCCACAATGTCCAACGTCTCTTGGAACATCGCCGAAGCCCAACTAGTCCACGACACCACCGGCAAATGGCCAGCCATCATCGGCCTCGACTTCATCGACATATACACCGACCTCAACCCCGACTCCTCCGCACCGCATCCCTACGACAACTTCGACCTCCCTCTCCAATGGCACCGCGACGGCGGACTAATAACCATCTGCTGGCACTGGTTCGTACCCGTCGCACCCGACAGCGCCCGACTCACCTTCCGCCCCGACACCCGATTCCAAGTAGCCAACATGCTCACACCCGGCACCTGGGAGCACTCCATAATGTCCCGCGACCTCCAGCTCATCGCCCATCGTCTCTCCCAATTCCGCGACGCACACATCCCCATACTCTGGCGACCCCTCCACGAAGCCGCCGGCAACACCATCATAGGCGGCGACCCATGGTTCTGGTGGGGCAACGGCGGCCCCGACAACTACGTCGCACTATGGCGCCACATGCACGATTACTTCGACTCCCTCCACCTCGACAACCTCATCTACCTCTGGACAACAGAAACCGGCATCCACGCCGACTCCCTCGCCTTCGACACCCCATGGTACCCAGGCGACGACTACGTCGACATCATCTGCCGCGACTCATATCACAAAAACGCCTCCCAATGC
Source organism: uncultured Marinilabiliaceae bacterium (assembly GCA_964588595.1). Lineage (GTDB taxonomy): Bacteria > Bacteroidota > Bacteroidia > Bacteroidales > Marinilabiliaceae > W3P20-009. The sequence continues at coordinate 271 of CAZPPW010000074.1, read as the reverse complement.
CTCGCCGAATACAACGCCATACGACAAACCTACCCCCAAAAACCCCTCACACTTAGCGAATGCGGCCAAGTCGCACCCATCTCACAGCAATGGCAACAAGGCGCACACTGGGCTTGGTTCATGCCCTGGTACACCTACAACGCCTCCTCCCTCCGCTCACACGACTGGGCCGACGCCTCATGGTGGCTCGACGCAGCCAACAACCCCAACGTCCTCTGGCGCCACGACCTCCCCAAACACTAACACACCTCCCACCACCCCTCACTCCCCC
>CAZPPW010000073.1:0-6386 GCA_964588595.1 uncultured Marinilabiliaceae bacterium | reverse complement strand
ACCCCCAGTTGTACAGACGATGTCCACATCGTCTCTACGCCGAAGGCGTGCTAACTCCCCCACCCGCCCCCCATCCCCCTCTCCCACCCACACTCTCATATCCTCCATAAATTTCCCCACAAAAAATACTAACTTAGCACACACGACCAACCCACAACCCCATGCCCACCATCATCTTCATCCGACACGCCGACGCCACTTCCGCCGACAATCTCAACGACTTCGACCGACCACTCTCCCCGCGTGGCATACGCCAAGCCCAAAACACCGCCCTGCTCCTCAAACAACACAACATCACACCCACATCCGTAATATCCTCCAACGCCCTGCGAGCGCAACAAACAACAACACAAATACTCAACACCCTCAACTCCAACATCACCCCCACCTGCCTGCCACTACTCTACAACTCCTACACCACCAACCAACTCCTCAACGCCATAGCCCAACACGCCCACGGCGACACCCTCCTCCTCGTAGCCCACAACCCCGACATAACATACCGCGTAGCCAACCTATGCCTGCAACCCCTGCCCGCCGCGTTCCCCACCGCCGGACTGCTCGTCCTCTCCTTCCCCACCGACTCCTGGGACACCCTCGCGCCACGCTCCGCCACCATCACACTCTCCAATTTCCTCTGACCTACTCACGCCACGCCCTATGGTATTTAACGCATACGGTTGTGGTAAATACCGGCAGAATGTATAATTTTGTGGAAATTATATTGTTCACTGAACCAAACAGCTAATGTATAAGATAGGACTGGATGTCGGGTCGACGACAGCCAAGATTGTTGTCCTTGATGAGGGCGGAAACGTAAAATACACCTCCTACAGGCGTCACCAAGCAAACGTGCCAGCAGCCATAGAGGCTTTCCTTGAGGAACTTACAACGACTTTAAGTGCCGACGATGTCTTCACTCTCTCCATAACAGGCTCTGTCGGCCTCGGCGTGGCAGAACGCTACGGCATAAACTTCGTACAAGAGGTCGTGGCCGCTGCCGAGTTCACCAAGACCGTCCACCCCAACGTCTCCACCATCATTGACATTGGCGGCGAGGACGCTAAAATAGTCTACCTCAAAGACGGCAAGGTGACCGACCTACGCATGAACGGCAACTGCGCAGGAGGCACAGGCGCGTTTATCGACCAGATGGCCCTGTGCCTCGGCGTCGAGGTGACCGACCTCGACGGTTTGGCAGCCCGTAGCACCACCCTCTACCCTATCGCCTCACGCTGCGGCGTATTCTCCAAAACTGATATTCAGAACCTCATAGCGCGCAATGTACCCAAAACCGACATTGCGGCATCCATATTCCGTGCCGTGGCAGTCCAGACGGCAAGCACCCTCAGCCACGGCTGCGAGATCCGCCCCAAAGTGCTCCTTTGCGGCGGCCCGCTGACCTTCATCCCCTCCCTACGCAAGGCCCTCGCCGACTACTTCGGCTACTCGCTCGAACAAGACTTCGTCATCGAGGAGCATGCCAACGTCATACCCGCATGGGGCACCGCCCTGTCGCAAGCCGAGGGCGACACCTACACCATGGCCTCTCTCCACAATCTGCTCACCTCGCCAGCCCCAGAGAAGAAGGAGACCGAGAACCAGACGCACCACAACAAGACCACCATAGAGCTCGCCCCGATATTCAAAAACGAGGAGGACTACCTGACGTGGAAAGCCGAGAAAGCCAAAAACTACGTCCCCGTGGTCGACGTCAGCCGCGCCACGAAACTAAACTACCTCGGCATAGACTCTGGCTCCACCACGACTAAAATCGTGGTCATAAACGAGAATGGCGAGATAATATTCAAATACTACGCCCATAACGGTGGCAACCCCATCGACGCCGTGAAGCATGGACTGAGCAAGCTGTGCCAACGTGCCGAGGAGGAGAAGGTCACCGTCAACATCACAAGCGCATGCTCCACGGGCTATGGCGAGGACCTCATCAAAGCTGCCTTCTCGCTCGAGCATGGCATGGTCGAGACTATGGCGCACTATGTGGCGGCGCATGCCATGTGCCCCGAAGTGTCGTTCATCCTCGACATCGGCGGGCAGGACATGAAGGCCACGTATGTGGATCATGGGGCGTTGACGAGGATGGAGCTCAACGAGGCTTGCTCGTCGGGCTGTGGCTCGTTCATCGAGACTTTCGCGCAGACACTCGGCTGCGACATATCGGACTTCGTCACCAAGGCATGCCAGAGCCAGCGCCCATCCGATCTTGGCACACGCTGCACCGTCTTCATGAACTCCAAGGTCAAGCAAGTGCTGCGCGAAGGAGCGTCGGTGGCCGACATCGCGGCGGGCCTGGCATACTCCGTGGTCAAGAACTGCCTCTTCAAGGTGTTGAAGTTGAAGAACTACGACGAGCTCGGGCAAAACATAGTGCTCCAAGGTGGCACGATGCGCAACGACTCTATCGTCAAGGCCTTCGAGAACCTCACCGGCAGAACCGTCTATTGCAACAACGTGCCAGAGCTTATGGGTGCCTACGGTTGCGCCCTCCATGCACGCAGGATGGCCGAGAAAGAGGGCATGGCGGATGGACGCCCCGTCGAGGAGTTCCTCGTGGCGGCAAGCTTCGAGCAGAAGACGTTGATGTGCAAAGGATGCGAGAACCAGTGCCGCATCACGCAATATAAGTTCAAGAACGGCGGCATATACTACTCGGGCAATAAGTGCGAGAAGATATTCACCAACGGCAAATCGTCCGAGAAGGCGGGTGTCGACATGAGCGTATTCAAATACCACGCCCTGTTCGACCGCGCCAACGAGCCAGAGAAGACAGTGCCCGCGCCGCGCCTGACGATAGGCATACCCCGTGTCCTCAACATGTATGAGGAGTTCCCCTTCTGGCACACCTTCTTCACCGAGTGCGGCATACGCGTCATCTTGTCGCGCCCATCACTCTTCCTCGACTACGAGAAGAGCGTCCACACCGTCATGTCCGACAATATCTGCTTCCCCGCCAAACTGGTGCATAGCCACATCTACGGCCTCGCCGCCAATAAGGAGGTCGACAGGATATTCTTCCCTCGCGTGGTCTACGAGCGTCGGGAGGATAAGAGCGTCACGGGCAGCTTCAACTGCCCCATCATCATAGGCTATCCCGAGGTCGTGGCGTCGGTGATTAAGACGTCTAAGCCTGTCGACTCGCCCGTCGTGTCGTTCCAAGACGACAAGCTGCTGCTGAAGCAGATGTTGCGCTATATGGAGACGCTGGGTGTCGACAAGAAGACCGTCAAGCGTGCCCATGCCGCGGCTATTGCGGAGTATGGGAAGTTTGGGCGCGACCTCAGGCAGGCCAATATCGATGCCTATAAGGAGGCGCAGAAGGCGCACCGCACAGTCATTCTGTTGGCCGGCCGCCCATATCACACCGACCCGCTGATTCAGCACAAGGTGTCGGAGATGATTTCCAAGTTGGGCGTCGATGTGCTGACCGAGGATATCGTGAGGGGCGAGAATGTGGACGAGAAGGAGACGTTCATACTCAAGCAGTGGACGTTCGTCAACCGCATATTGAACTCCGCGCAGTGGACGGCCCGCCAAGGCGGCAACGTGCATTTCGTGGAGACCACCTCTTTCGGCTGTGGACCCGACGCCTTCTTTACCGACGAGGCCCGTAGCGTCCTCAATAGGCACAACAAGAGCCTCACCCTGCTCAAGATCGACGACATAAACAACGTGGGCTCCATGAAGCTCCGTGTGCGCTCGCTGATCGAGAGCCTGAAGTTTGGCGGCGACGCGGCGCAGGAGGTCAAGCCCTTCATACGCCCAAGGAAGTTCGAGGACGAGGACAAGAAGCGCCGCACCATATTGGCGCCCTTCTTCACCGAGTATATCTCCCCGCTGCTTGGCGCGGCCTTCAAGACAGAGGGCTACGACGTAGTATCATTGCCCATATCGGATGCCGAGTCGAACGACCTTGGCCTGAAATACTCCAACAACGAGGTCTGCTATCCCGCCACGCTTATTGTGGGCGACTTCATCAAGGCGTTGCAGAGCGGCAAGTATGACCTCGACAAGACGGCCGTGGCAGTGACGCAGCTGGGCCAGTGCCGCGCCACGAACTACCCGTCGCTTATCCGCAAGGCGATAGTGGACGCCGGGTTCCAGCAGGTGCCAGTGATAGGCATAGCCGGCACGGACAAGGAGGACCAGCCGGGCTTCAAGCTCAACCTCTTCAAGGCCGCGCCCATTGTGCTCTACTCGGTGTTCTTTGGCGACTGGCTCTCAGTGTTCTATCATGCGATAGCGGTCAGGGAGAAGGTCAAGGGCACGGCCCGCGCGTTGCGCGACGACTTCTTGCGCCGCGCCAACCCATTGGTCGAGAAGAAGGATTTGAGTGGACTATTGAAGTTGACGCGCACCGCCGCCGAGGAGTTCAACGCCATCGACATATATGCCGACAGGACGTACCCTAAGGCGGGCGTGGCAGGCGAGATATTCCTGAAGTTCAACCCCTATTCTCACCGCTACGTGCCCGATTGGCTCATGGACCATGGCATAGAGGTCGTGCCGCCTATCATACACAACTTCTTCTTGCGCGCCTTTGTCAACTTCAAGTTCAACAAGGACAACTTCGTCAAGAAGTTCAAGGTGCCGGCCGTGGTGATAGACATGGCCTACTCGCTGATAACCAAGATACAGCATAAGTTCGACAAGGAGGCCGAGGCGTTCAGGTATTATCAGCCCGAGATTGACATCAAGACGCAGAGCGAATACGCGTCGGAGATTATATGCCTGTCCGCCCAGTTTGGCGAGGGGTGGCTGCTGCCCGCCGAGGTGATTGCCTACATCAAGCAGGGCTGCACCAACGTGGTGTCGATGCAACCGTTTGGTTGTATAGCTAACCATATAGTGGTGAGGGGCATAGAGAAGAAGCTCAAGGAGGTGTACCCTGAGCTCAATATGCTTGCGCTGGACTTCGACGGCGGTGTCTCCGAGGCCAACATAGCGAACCGTCTGCTATTGTTTGTCTCCAACATGACGGCCGAGAAGAAGTGACTGATATAACGCCCGAAGCCCTTACGCCCACCGACGATGAGTGGCGGCTGATAAGGGAGAACAGGGGTAGAGAGCCTCACGATGTCGCTTTGCGGGTGCGCAGGAGCGACACCGTGAGGCCTTGGTATGTGGCGGAGCAGGTGGACGGGTGGCGCAGACTAAGTGGCAAAGTGCCGTCGTGGGCGGCATGCGAGGGGCTTTATTTCCCGTTCCCGGTGGCGTTGCAGCAGTGCTCGTCGGAGGCTGTGGCACGGTGGCGGGCGTCGTTGGTCGTGGGCGACAGCCTGTTGGACCTGACGGGCGGGCTGGGCGTGGATTGCTATTTCATGGGGCGCGGGTTGAGGCGTGTGACGTATGTGGACGCTGATGAGCGGGCGGTGCGCGCGGCGCGTCATAACTATGGGGTGCTGGGGGCTGATAATGTGGAGTTTGTGTGCTCCCGGGCGGAGGATTATCTCGAGGCTATGGGCGGCAAGGTGGGCACGATATTCATCGACCCGTCGCGCAGGACGGAGGGCGGTGGGCGTGTGTTTCGCATTGGCGATTGTCAGCCCGATGTGGGGGCGATAGGGGGGCGGATGATGGAGATGGCGGACAACGTGGTGGTCAAGCTGTCGCCGCTGCTCGATGTGCAGATGGTGGCGCGTGAGTTGAGGGGTGTGCGCGATGTGTATGCCGTGGGGGCGGGTGGCGAGTGTAAGGATTTGATAGTCAGGATGTGCGCAGAGTGGACGGGTGAGCCGCTGTTGCACGCCGTGCATGTGGACGGTGATGGCCGTGGGGAGGATTTCGCGTTCAGGATGAGCGAGGAGTCGGGGGTGGAGGTGCGGATTTGCGATGACATTGGCAAGTGGCTTTATGAGCCGAGCGCGGAGATGATGAAGATGGGGGCGTACGGGTTGGTGTGCGCGAGGTATGGGGTCGAGGCCGTGGGGCGTGGCACTCACATTTATACGGGCGATGAGGAGGTGACGGGTTTCCCGGGGCGTAGGTTGCGCGTGGTTGGCGTGTGGGATTTCAGCAAGCGCGGTTTGGGTGAGGTTCGTAGGGTGGTGAGCGGCGGGGCGTCGGTGGCGGTGCGCAATTTCCCGTTGTCGGCCGAGGCGTTGCGTGGTCGTCTGAAGGTTGGGGAGAGCAGCAGGGTGTTTGTCTATGGCGTGCGTTGTTGGGATGGCGCGGATAGGTTGGTGGTGGGGGAGAGGGTGATGTAGGGTGCTCCCAGGCCGCGCCTTCTATTGCAGAAAAGTGGTCAGATGACCAGAAAAATGCAATAGGAAATTGCCGCCGTGGCGTAAACAGGTTGCACACAATGTCTTACATTGTGCTATCTTTGCGGAAGAAAAGTGGTCAGATGACCGGAAAAATGCAATAGG
>CAZPPW010000072.1:0-6506 GCA_964588595.1 uncultured Marinilabiliaceae bacterium | reverse complement strand
CCTATCTTTGTCTTCCCAACGTACCACACAACGGGGCTGAACTGGATTCGACAGCGTTGCAAAGTGGTGCGTAAGCATGCGGAGCATCGGTATGCCGGCTCCTTAATCTCGGGTACTAAACCTATAACTGGCAACAATTCTTACGCTCTCGCTGCCTAATCGAAGTATAGTAGATTGGCTTCATCCCTGCCACAGTGACAGGGACGAGACGTCTCCCAGATGCCCACTCCTTGAGGCGGTCTGACACGGAGGCGCAGAAAAATCAGGGATGGCCCAAGGGGTGCTCCTCCCCAAGGGCGAGATCTTAAAGAGATAAGGCAAGGCGCTGGGTGCCATCCCCCAAGCCAAGCTCGAAAACCAACGAATGGATAAGCATGTAGAAAGCGCATGACTTCAATGTATGGACTGGGGTTCGATCCCCCACAGCTCCACGGTGTTATGTCGGCGGCCGTCCTCTAACCGGGATGACCGCCGTTTCTCTTTCCCCACACCCCCACAAGATGCGCGGTTCGTCAATTCGTCAACGCAGAATCGTCTTTTAGCGTCCTCCTACGCCCTTTCGTCTAAAAAGGTTGCCGCATTTTAGCGTATTTTATTACTTTTGCCCACGTGAAACGCTTTATGCCATCCTCAGGACTAATGTTTGTGGTCGCCACCGCAATCGTTGCCGCAACGTGCGCAACCGCATGCGACAGCTGCGTCGACGACCACGCCGAAGGCTATGAGACGCTACGCTCACAAGTCACAGAGTGCGACACCCTCGGCTTCTACGACGCCGTATGCCGCCTCCGACAGCAGGTGAAGCATGGCGCATCCGACTCCGCCGCAATCATCGACGCCGACATACTCACAGCCTGGAAATTCGCACAAAACAGCGACAGCGACCTCACAGCCCGCGACTCAGCCTTGTTCTACGCCGACCACGTCATAAACACCCTCAACAAGACCAACGCCATGTCCCCAAATGAACGCATCAGGCAAATAGCCGACATGGAGTTCATCAAGGGCGACGCCTTCTTCCACGCCGCACGCACCGACAGCTGCTACCACCACCTCCAGAAAAGCCTCAACTACGCCCGCGACGCAAGCTACTCCCATCGTATAGTCAAAATCTGCGGCCTCCTCGCCAAAGTAGGATGCAAAACACAAGACTGGCAGGGCGTGATGTCACAAATCCGTAGCGCGGAGTTCGTGCTCGACACGGTGGGCATCGACGAGATCGAGCCTCCCTGCCGAATGCTCTCCCTCGCCGAGTGCGCCGGTGTGGCCATCGACCTCTGCTGCGTCGATGTCGCCGATAGGCTCCTCACCAAGGCAAGCCTGATCTACGACAAGGCCTCCGACCGCTCCAAAATGTGGTATCTCCGACAACTCGTAAGGCTCCGCTTCTTCCTCCACCAATATTCCCAAGCCGCCACGGCCATGAGCAAACTCGAAATGCTCATCGACAAGACAGGATGCAACGTCCACCAGTCCGACGCCATAGCGTTCCAAGGCCTCGCACGTTGCCGCCTCGGACAAGTCGGATGGGCCGAAGAATGCGCCGCCAAAATCGACACCCTCAACCTATCGCAAGAAGGACGGCTCGTATTCGACATCCTCCGTGGCGAGATATGCGCCATGCAAAAGAATTTCGACTGCGCTCGCGCCTATCTCTTCGACGCCGTGCCCCAAGACTCCGAACTGACACTCTTCGACTGGGCCTTGGTCAACGAGAGCCGATGCACTTTCTGGGTCGTCCAAGGCAACTACGAGGAAGCCTACAACGTCCTCACCGACGAGCGTAGACGCGGCTTCGAGATGCAAAACGATGTCTTCGCCGTCAACAATAGGCAACGCGAGGCGGAGATGGCGCAAATACAGAACAAGCGCGACACCGCAAGGGCGGCAAAAGAGGAGAGAGAGTCCAACACCATGGAGTTCATCATAATCCTCGCCCTGGCCCTAACCGCCGTCATAGGCTACGCACACCTCCGCATGAGGAGCGTCAGGATTAAGGCCGTGAACGACACCACACGCCTCCGCGAAGAGCTGCAAAAGAAAATGGCCGAATTTAAACAGCAAACGCAATACATCGAGGTCACCAACAAACGCATCTCCGAAAGCATCCAATACGCGCAGCACATCCAGCAGTCCATAACACCAAGCCCCGAGTCGCTCAACGACTACCCCATAAGCGGCTCCTTCGTCTTCCTCAGCCCGCTCGATGTCGTCAGTGGCGACTTCTTCTGGTTCACGCGCAAGGGCGATAAACTCGTGATATGCTGCGCCGACTGCACCGGCCACGGCGTGCCGGGCGCCTTCATGTCCATGGTCTCCGCCACGATTATCAACAGCATCTGCGACAGGCTGTCCGCCGAGGAACTCGACCCCGCCACAATGCTCGAGATGCTCGACTCCAGCATCATCGAGAACCTCTCCCACAACAAGGTCGACGGCGAGGCCACAAAGGACGGGCTCGACGCCGCGCTCGTAGTGCTCGACCTCAACTCCCACGTGCTCAAAGCCGCCGCCGCACGACGACCCATTATAGTCTCACAAGGCGACGATATGTTCACCATCCGAGGCACAAAAAGAAGCATAGGCGACCTCGACACCACGCTCCACCATCGCAAGTTCGAGACCACAACCCTCGAAATGGCCACTGGCGACGCCTTCTATATGTACACCGACGGGTATAGCGACCAGTTCGGCGGCCAGAACGGCGAGAAACTCAAAAACTCCCGCATAGAGAAGTTCCTCAAGACCATCCGCGACGACAGCATGGACGAGCAAATCCTCACCGTCCAAGAGTTCTTCACGCAGTGGAAGGGCGACTATCCGCAAACCGACGACGTCCTCTTCATCGGCGTAAAAATCTAACCCTCAACTCCTTACTATTTAGAATGGGACGCTATACGTATTAGCGCCCCCCTTGCGTGCATTCCCGCAAAAGTGCTACATTTGCTTGCCTACGTAACTAACCGATAAAATATGCTACGCAAACTACGCATAGTGCTGGGGGCTATGGTCCTCCTGCTCATCACTTTCTTGTTTGTCGACATCAGCGGTCTCGGAGCCAAATACCTCTCATGGCTCGCCCAAATCCAAATCCTCCCAGCCTTCATGGGCGGGGCGTTCATAATCGTGGCAGTGATATTGCTCCTCACGTTGCTCTTCGGCCGTGTATACTGCTCCGTGGTGTGCCCCATGGGCCTCTTGCAAGACCTCTTCGCACGTCTCGGCAGGCGCGCTAAGCCCCGCCGCTACACCTTCTCTCGCGAGAAGAGGACCCTACGCCTCACCATCCTGGGAGTGTTCATCGTCTCCATGGTGGCAGGCGTGAGTAGCGTCGTCGCGCTCGTAGCCCCATATAGCTCGTTCGGGCGTATTGCGCAAAATATATTCCAACCCATCTATCAGCTCTGCGCCAACTTGCTGTCCTGGGTCGACGGCGCGGCAGGAGGCTACCACGTAGGGCCAACCGACGTATGGGTGCGCAGCGTGCCAGTATTCCTCATCGCGCTCCTGACGCTCCTCATCGTCGCCATATTGGCATGGCGCAATGGCCGCACATATTGCAACACCGTTTGCCCCGTAGGCACCATTTTGGGCTATCTCTCCAAGGTCTCTCTCCTCGCCCCCGTAATCGACAAATCAAAATGCATCGGCTGCCACCTATGCGAGAAGAATTGCAAGGCGGCATGTATCAACATCACGAAGGACGCCGAGCCCACTATCGACCGCAGCCGTTGCGTCACGTGCTTCAACTGTATCGACTCCTGCAAAAAGGGCGCTATATCCTACACCTGGCGACGCTCTAAGCCCGCCACGTCGTCATCCGCAAAGCCTGCCGACCGTAGCCTCCGCACTTTCCTCACAGGCATCGGCATCCTGACCGCCACAGCCGCCACAGCACAAAAAGAAAAAATAGTCGACGGCGGACTGACTATCCTCGACGCCAAAGTACCTCCCAAACGCACCACCGACCTCGTCCCGCCAGGCTCACGCAGCCTTAGGCAATTCACCAGCCGATGCACAGGGTGCCAACTCTGCGTATCACAATGCCCCAACAACGTCCTCCGACCCTCCACCGACCTGCTCACCCTTATGCAACCACGCATGAGCTTCGAGCATGGCTATTGCCGACCCGACTGCAACCTCTGCTCACAAATATGCCCCGCAGGCGCCATAACACCTCTCCCCCTAAGCGTCAAAGTATCAACACAAATCGGGCATGCCGTGTGGGTGCCCGACCGCTGCGTGGTCAATACCGATGGCGTAAGCTGCGGCAACTGCGCGCGTCATTGCCCCAATGGGGCGATTATGATGGTTAAGCATAAAGACAACCCCGACCTGAGAATCCCAGCCGTCAACGAGGAGAAATGTATAGGCTGCGGCGCCTGCGAGCACGTATGCCCTTCACGCCCCCTAAGCGCGATATACGTCGAGGGCCACGAGAACCATAAGGAAGTGTAAGCCATGGAGAAAATTAATAGGAGGACTTTCCTCACTCATATAGGCGCCGGGGCGTCTCTTGCCCTCGCCGCATGCTCTGGCGAGTCAACGCAGACGCAAGAGTCTAAAGCCCAAGCCACAAAAGGCAAGATGGAAATGAGACAAACCCCCACCACGGGCGACAAAGTCTCACTCCTCGGCTACGGCTGCATGCGCTGGCCAACAGACCAAAACGACAATATCGACCAGGAAATGGTGAACCGGCTCGTCGACCATGCCTTAGAATATGGTGTCAACTACTTCGACACTTCCCCCGCATATTGCAAGGGCATGAGCGAACGTGCCACAGGCATAGCCCTGAGCCGACACCCGCGCGATAAATACTTCATCGCCACCAAACTATCCAACTTCGCCGAGTCCACCTGGAGCCGCGACGAGTCCATCAAGATGTACCACAACTCGTTCAAGGAACTCCAAACCGACTATATCGACTATATGCTCCTCCATGGCATTGGCATGGGCGGCATGGACGCTTACCAGAAACGTTACGTCGACAACGGCATCCTCGAATTCCTCATAGCCGAACGCAAAGCCGGACGCATACGCAACCTCGGCTTCTCCTATCATGGCGACATCGAGGTCTTCAACCATCTCCTCTCCCTGCACGACAAGATAAAGTGGGACTTCGTCCAAATTCAACTCAACTACCTCGACTGGCACTTCGCCAAGCAGATAAACCCTCGCAACACCAACGCCGAGTACCTGTACGACGAGCTCACCAAGCGCGGCATACCCTCAGTCATCATGGAACCCCTCTTGGGCGGACGTCTCGCCAAGGTCAACGACCATATCGCCAGCCGACTCAAAGAACGAGACCCACAACGCTCCATAGCCTCTTGGGCGTTCCGCTATGCCGGCACGTTCCCCAAAGTGCTGACCGTCCTGAGCGGCATGACCTACATGGAGCACCTCGACGACAACCTCGCCTCATACTCCCCTTTCACGCCTCTCTCCTCCGACGACATGACCTTCCTCGACGACGTGGCCCAAGAAATGATGGCCCTCAACACCATCCCCTGCAACGACTGCAAATACTGCATGCCCTGCCCCTACGGCATCGACATACCCGCCAACCTCCTCCACTACAACAAGTGCATCAACGAAGGCCATTTCCCCATCGACAAGGATGCCCAGTCCTCCAACAATGACGCACGCCAAGCCTACGAACGCAACAGGCGGATATTTCTCCTCGGCTACGACCGCGCCGTCCCACGTGAACGACAAGCCACCTACTGCATCGGCTGCGGACAATGCCTCCCACACTGCCCTCAGCGCATAAACATACCCCATGAACTGAAGCGCATCGACCATATCATCGACACGTGGCGCAGCCAGTCCAATCTCGATAAATACGCAACAGAATGATAATCAGCGCTTAGCAACCCGCAACAAAAACTTTTCAGAAAAAGGTTGCCGCGGCAGTTGGTAGAAACCAAATATTATATAACTTTGCAGTCACAAAGCACACGGGTAAGTCCTATGCGACCAGCTCCCTTTGAATCCTCCAGGGCCTGACCGCAGCAAAGGTATTAGGTTGAGCGGTGCGACATAGATAGCTTACCCACCTGCCAATATAGCTCAGTTGGTAGAGCAGCTGATTTGTAATCAGCCGGTCGTGGGTTCGAGTCCCTCTATTGGCTCTCTCGTGAGAGATAAGGCATTTATTGACGATGGGAGGTTTCCAGAGTGGTCAAATGGGACAGACTGTAAATCTGCTGCTTCGGCTTCGTAGGTTCGAATCCTTCACCTCCCACTAACCCCTTGCGGGAATAGCTCAGTCGATAGAGCATCTGCCTTCCAAGCAGAGGGTCGCGGGTTTGAGTCCCGTTTCCCGCTCAGCCACAAGCCCCTCGGCGTCACACACGCCGAGGGGCTATCTCGTCGTGTCCACCCGCCAAAAATGGTGTTTGTTTTAGCATAGTTTAAACACATCATCTAACCTCTCCCAAGGAGGTAATAGGTCGGGACTAACCCATGTAGAGACGTCCGCCCGCGGCGTCTCTACGCCG
>CAZPPW010000071.1:0-6808 GCA_964588595.1 uncultured Marinilabiliaceae bacterium | reverse complement strand
AGACGATGTCCACATCGTCTCTACGCCGAAGGCGTGCTAACCCTCACAAGGAACTCCCCCCCATGTAGAGACGTCCGCCCGCGGCGTCTCATATACTTCCCTAACTAACTGTCGCACCTCCACCTGTACAGACGATGTCCACATCGTCTCTACGCCGAAGGCGTGCTAACCCTCACAAGGAACTAACGCATGTAGAGACGTCCGCCCACATCGTCTCTACGCCGCAAGGCGTGTCCCCAAACGTCGCATGCGTCCCCCTAACCCACCCCCGCAACTCCCGTTGTGCAAACGCGCCCACATCGTCTCTACGCCGTAAGGCGTGCTACCCTCCCACTACATGTAAAACGTCTTTACACCCCCTGTAAATCCCCTACTCTCCCGGCCTATACTCCACAAACGTCCCGTCACTATAAAACATCACTATCCGCTCCAAACGCCTCTCCTCCACCACCTTATCCACCACCCTCTCCTCCACCTTCACTCCCTCATTCTCCCCCTTATCCTTCACATCCTCTACTTTCTCCTCCACCTTTTCCTCCTCTTTCTTCTCACCACCATACGCCACCGCAACCTCCTTGGCCGCACCTACCGCCTCCTCCGCATGGTCAAACAACGTCGGCTGCCTCCTCGGCCCCGTCTCCTGCATCGCCCCTTCGCCCGTCAGCACCCACTCATACGACAGCCTCAGCTCCGGGAAACCCTCCACTATCCGCCGTGCCAGGTTCTCCGTCATATCCGCATGCCTCCCAGTAGGCGACATTATGTGCGATATCATCCCGCTGCTCACCCCCATGCGCATGGCAAGCTCATAACGCTTCAACCCCGTCATCTCTACTATCTTCTTTATGCGCTCTTGTGGACTGCTTATGTTCTCCATAGTAAATCCTTTTTTACTATGCGAATTTACGCTTTTTATCTCTAATGTAAAAGCATACTGATACGGTAATTTTACTCTCTACCTATTGATTTACTACCCTTTACCGTATACTTTACTCGCTTTTACCATCCTCACACGTTTACCTACTTACATCCCATTATTCCCTCCTCTATCACCTACTACTCCACTACTACTCACCCACTTATACCCATTTACCTTACCTTACCTCCCCATATCTACCATATTACTAACCCGTCACTACATATAACACCACCTAACTACCTATAAACAAGTACAATATATATCGCAACATTAAGCCAAGATATATGAAAAATCCCACCGTTTACTCTCCCCTACCCCACCACACCGTCCACACCAATACCCCCATTTTGTCACGTTATACCCATTTACATAAGTAAATCACCCGCCCTAATGTAAATATCACATTAGAGCGGGTGTAAATACCTCTCGTTTACTTCCTACTTTACGGCTATTCTCGTGTAAACCCAGTTCATCAGGGCTCCCTCCCCCACCCCACGCTCCTCAATCTCCCCACCCTCACCTATTATCACAAAACACGGCAGACTCTCTATCCCATACCCCTCCACAACACTCCCCAAACTGTCACTCACCATCTCCCATCCCAACCCAAACTTACCCACTATACGCTTAACAATATCCCCACCCCCATACTCACACACACTCACCACATTCACCCCCACACCGACCCCACCCTCACGACTTCTCACACCCTCCGCCATACGCCTCACACCCTCCAGCACCCTCAACGTACCCGGGGTACCACTATCATACGGGTCAAACACATGCACCACGTTCAACTCACCCACCCTCACCACATCACTCAACCTCCCACCGTCAACCTCCACATCCATATACTTCCTACCCACACCCGTAGCCTCCGCGTTATCCCTCATCACCCCCAACCTCCTGATTGGCCCATAACTCCTCACACTGTCCCCCGCACGCTCACACAACCTCCTATACTCCTCAGCCCCCACCAACCCATTCCTACCCACCCCAAACAAGAACGCGTAACGACCCAACCCATTACCCCCATTCTCCCCCACCACACCCATCACATAATCCACCATCCGCCGCATCTCCCTCTGCATCAACACCCCCAACTCTGCCTTTTTGTCATCCTCCCCAATGTCTGCCAATCTGGCAATACTATCATACCGCACCGCCGCCTCCCTACGCATACCATCATACCTCTCCTCAAACTCTCGCTTTGCCTCATTCAACCGTGTCCCTCCTACCCACATCCTCCCCAAGTCCACCTCAACCTCTCCTCGCTCCGCAATGAAATACAACGTCCTCCCGCCCCCCGACCTCCTCAACATCAGCAACTCACCCACCTCACCCACCACACACACGCTATCCCCACACCCGATGGTATCCAACGCCCTAACCTCACCCCCCTCGTCATAACCCAACACATACACCTCACCCCCGTCTCCACCCCTCACACGCAACACACACTCCCCCTCAACACCCCTGTCGCACCCTCCCACACCCACAAAACAAAAGGAGGCAACGGCCGCACTGACGACCCATTGCCCCCTATGTCTCACCAACCTGCGTCTACTTAAACTCATTGACCACCCTCCTTATCGCTATCAAACGCTCCATAAGTGGCTCAAACAAATCCAACCTCAGCATATTCGCCCCATCCGACTTCGCTATCGACGGGTCATAATGCGTCTCCATAAACAACCCGTCCACACCAACCGCCACGCCCGCACGGGCTATCGTCTCTATCATCGCCGGCCTGCCTCCAGTCACACCACTCACCTGATTAGGCTGCTGAAGCGAATGCGTAACATCCAGCACCACAGGCGCATACTGACGCATCACAGGCAACCCCCTGAAGTCCACCACCAAGTCATAATACCCCATCATCGTTCCCCTGTCAGTGATGAATATATTCGAGTTGCCACTATCCACCACCTTCTTCACCACGTGCGACATAGCCTCAGGCGCCAAGAACTGTCCCTTCTTGATGTTCACCACCTTGCCAGTCTCCGCCGCTGCCACCAGTATATCCGTCTGACGACACAAAAACGCCGGCACCTGGAGCACGTCTACATACTCCGCCGCCATAGCCGCCTCACTCGCCGCATGAAAGTCCGTAACCACTGGCACACCAAACTCCTGCCGCACCTTCCCCAATATCTTCAACGCCTTCTCATCGCCAATACCCGAAAACGAGTCTATCCGCGACCGGTTAGCCTTCCTATACGACCCCTTGAATATCAACGGCAAACGCAACCGCTCGCACACCTGGGTCAAATGCTCCGCTATGCGCATCGCCATATCCTCACCCTCTATCACGCACGGCCCAGCCATAACAAAGAAGTTCCCACTATCCGTGTTCCTAATCAATGGTATCGACTTAAGATTCATATCCTTTCTTTTATTGTTTCGTCTACAAATGTACCACTTTTCTCCCCCATATCCTCACCCTCGCCACCTCCTACCCCACTCTAAGCATAAATATTCGTTAAATATACAACAATCACGCCCCAATCTCGCAACAATACAACACCTATCTTCGTACTAAACAGCAGATTAACACTATAACTTATGTCATCAATACTTGCCACCTTGTTCATTGTGCTCGTGACCCTCTTGGTGATCGCTACCTTCATCTACCTCGTAGTCAACATCTACCGCAGCACGCACGACCCAAAGGAGCGCGAAGAAAACCACCAGGCTCTCCTCGAACTCCTCAGGCTACGCAAATAGCCTCCTTGCGTACCACAAGAAAGCAGCCGAGACGTCACACAGACGTCACGGCTATTATTTTGCCCCTACCCTTCCCTAAACGTCAACCCCTCACTACCCTTCTCATAGTCTATCACCACCCGACTCCCCTTACGTAGCTCGCCACTTACTATCTTCCCCGCCAACTCATCCTCCACGTACCTCTGTATACTCCTACGCAACGGCCTTGCCCCATACTTCGCGTCATAACTCTTCTCCGCCAAAAATCCCTTAGCCGCATCCGTAAGCTCCACACCATAACCCAACGTCTCCATACGACCAAACAACCCACCTAACTCTATCCCCACAATCCCCTCTATATCACCACGAGTCAACTCATTAAATATCACCACGTCATCTACCCTGTTCAAGAACTCCGGCGCAAACGACTTACGCAACGCCTTCTGCAATATCCCATTCTGACGCTCCTCGTCCGACACCCCACCACTCTGACTGAACCCCAAACCCCTGCCAAACTCACTAAGCTCCCTGCTTCCCACGTTCGACGTCATAATGATGATAGTGTTCTTGAAATCCACCATCCTGCCCAGGCTATCCGTCAACCGACCCTCATCCAACACCTGAAGAAGCATATTGAACACGTCATGATGCGCCTTCTCTATCTCATCAAGCAGCACCACCGAATATGGCCTCCTCCTAACCTTCTCCGTCAACTGACCTCCCTCATCATAACCCACATATCCCGGAGGCGCTCCTATCAACCGCGACACAGAGAACTTCTCCATATACTCGCTCATGTCAATACGTATCAACGCCTCCTCAGTGTCAAACAAATACTTAGCCAACACCTGCGCCAAATGCGTCTTGCCCACACCCGTAGGTCCAAGGAAGATGAACGACCCTATCGGACGACGTGGATCCTTCAACCCCGCACGATTACGCAATATCGCCTTAACCACCTTCTCCACAGCTCCATCCTGACCTATCACGCTACCCCTCAACTCCTCCCCCATACGCATCAAACGCTCACCCTCCGCCTGAGCCACTCGCTGCACCGGCACACCTGTCATCATCGCCACAACTTCCGACACCTTAGCCTCATCCACAATCTCCCTATGCTTGCTCACCTCCTCCTGCCACTCGGCCTTAGCACGTGCCAACTCACTCTCCGCCTGACGCACCTTGTCCCTGAAGCTCGCCGCCAACTCATAATTCTGCGACCTCACAGCCTCAAGCTTGCTCTGGTTCAGCTCCTTCACGCGCTCCTCCATATCCGTTATGCTCTGCGGCACAACAATATTCGCTATATGTACTCGCGACCCCGCCTCATCAAGGGCGTCAATAGCCTTGTCCGGCAACTGACGGTCACTCATATACCTCTCCGTAAGGCTCACGCACGCCTCCAACGCGTCATCCGTATACGTCACGTTATGATGCGTCTCATAACGATCCTTGATGTTACGCAATATCTCCAACGTCTCATCATGCGTCGTCGGCCCCACCGTCACCTTCTGAAATCGCCTCTCCAACGCCCCATCCTTCTCTATGAACTTCCTATACTCGTCCAACGTCGTCGCGCCCACACACTGCAACTCCCCCCTCGCCAACGCAGGCTTAAGTATGTTCGCAGCGTCCAAACTCCCCCCGCCACCTCCGGCACCTACTATCGTATGTATCTCATCTATAAAGAGTATCACCTCCTTATGCTGACTCAACTCATTGAGCAACGCCTTAATTCGCTCCTCAAACTGTCCCCGATACTTAGTCCCAGCCACCAATGCCGCCACGTCAAGCGCAACGACACGCTTGTCATATAGAGCTCGCGACACTCGCTTCTCCACAATACGTGCCGCCAAACCCTCCACAATGGCCGACTTGCCCACGCCCGGCTCTCCTATCAATATCGGGTTATTCTTCTTCCTCCGGCTCAATATCTGCGACAGACGCTCTATCTCCCTCTCTCGACCCACCACAGGGTCAAGCTTACCCTCGCTCGCCGCCTTCGTCATATCCGTCCCGAAACTGTCCAGCACCGGCGTATCCGCCTGAGTCTCACGCCCCGCCGTCTTGCTCGACGCCTCCTTCCGGGTCTCTCGGTTAGGCTCCGGCGATGCGAACGGCCCGTCATCGTCATCATCATCATGCATGACGTTCAACGTGCGCATAACCTGCTCCCGCACACTGTCATACGTCACCCCCATACCATCAAAATACCCTTTCATCTTTGTATCATCCTCCCGCAACGCCGCAAGAAGCAAATGCGCCGTACGCACAACATTACAACCCATCGACTGTGCCTCCATCTTGACCGAACGCATCACCCGCTCCGTTGTCTTAGTCGGCATGACCGGCCCATCCTGAGCCACCACCTCTCCCGCACTCACCATCTTCCGCAAAATACGCTCCAACCGGTCTATCACGTCCACCAAATCCAAACCCAACGCTCGCAGCACCACAGCCGCCGTGCACTCCGTGTCCTCCACAAGGCACAATATAATATGCTCAGGCGCTATGAAGTTATGCCCCAAACGCTTAGCCGCTTCTCGACTACGGTTCAACGCGCTCTTAACGCCTTCCGATAATGTCATCTGTTCCATGGTTTTGTCTCATTCGCGCCACGCCACGAGGCTCTCAACGCCCCCAGCACAACGCCTTTTCTTGCTTTCTTGCCCTATCTGCGCAAAGTTAATCATTATATCGCCCACACCTATCCCACCCCACCCCCTTTCAACAATCATGCCTTTCTCACCAATCTGACAATTTGTCACACCCCTACCCATGTTAACAAACCTTGAACCCCAGTATATTCCAGTGCTACGCCCACATCCTCCCACCTCCCACGCACCCATTCGCAACATCTCCTCCCCATAACTCCCCATTTCGCCCCAATTTCCCTCCCCTTTTGCCCCCATTTTCCTTAAACTATCAACAAAAACACACCCCAACATCCTCCAAATCCACACCCCAACACCCACCCCCCTATACCTTATATATATCCCCCAAACCACCCACCCTCCACACCACACCCTCCAAAACCCCTCCAAATCCCCCATCCACACCCCCGCACGTGCTCCCCTACCCACCACACACTCCCCACGCGAATACGCCCCACCCACACCCCCAAAACACCCCCCCCCCCCCCCCCCCCCCCCACCCCCCCCCCCCCCCCCCCCCCCCCCCCCC
>CAZPPW010000070.1:0-6998 GCA_964588595.1 uncultured Marinilabiliaceae bacterium | reverse complement strand
CGGCGAGGACGGATGAAGAAGAGGTTGCGCGCCTGTCCCTCTAAGTCAGGGATGAACATGGTTTTGTCGACATAGTAGAAGTTACTCTGCCGCACGTCGAGAAAGTCGTGTACGCCGTATGGAAGTCTTCGGATCTGCGTGGTCATGGGGATATATGGTGTGTTTACGGCAAAGATAGTGTTTTTAAGGGAAAGGAAGCACCCCAACGCCGCCCCCATCCCCCCAACGCCGAAGGCGTGCCAGAACCTCCCCGTTGCACACTCCGTCCCCATCCCCTCTACGCCGAAGGCGTGCTAACTCCCCCCATCTCCCCATCCCCCAAGTTAAAAAATCATCGCCAGTGACTTCACGCCCTAAACTTTTTTACTTAAATTTGTAGACTATCGAGCGATAAGCCCGTGTATCAACAAACCAATACGCATAACCATGAAATTACGCAACCTCAAGAAGGACGTGCTCTTCCTGGCACAAGATTTGGCAAGCATCCTCTCTGTCAAGCTCTACCTGACCGACATTAACCCCGAGCAACTTTCCGAGCCGGCCAAGAAGACCCTCATGTTCCGCAAGAACGCACTCGCCCAAATCGCTGCCATCAGCAAGAAGTCAGACAAACCCCTCAAAAGCCAGTTGACTAAGGCTCAGCGTCTTGGCGCAGGCAAGGACGAGGCAGTGGCCCAATATGTCAAGGCTAAG
Source organism: uncultured Marinilabiliaceae bacterium (assembly GCA_964588595.1). Taxonomy (GTDB): domain Bacteria; phylum Bacteroidota; class Bacteroidia; order Bacteroidales; family Marinilabiliaceae; genus W3P20-009. The sequence goes on along the minus strand of CAZPPW010000070.1, from coordinate 6,305 downwards.
AAAGAGCACACCAAGACAATGGCCGCCAATTACCGTAAGTTCTCGGCTCAACTTCTGGAGGACTACGCCAACCTCGCCGACGAGTTCTCAAAACTCAATTAGCGCAAGGCGCAGCACGTCATAGCACAGGTCCCTGCCTCGCAAGTCCACTTACCGCAACGGCGGGGACCTTTCCCTCCCCCCACGACCACATCTCAGAATGAACATCAAAGACACCATATTCACCCTTATTGCCACAATGTCAACCCTCTCCGCCTGCCAGCAATCGAACAACCCCACTCATTGGACAGAGCCGGACATCACGGTCAACAACGGCAAATTCACTCCCGAGGTGCTCTGGCAACTCGGCACACCCTCCGCACCCTCAATATCACCCGATGGACAAAGGGCCATATTCTCCATCTCATATACCAACATCGCCGAAGATAATACTACCTCACAGATATACTCCCTGCCAATCAATGGCAACGGACCAATACTACAACTGACCGACGGACTCTCTGCACACGACGCCACATACCTGCCCGATGGACGTATAGCTTTCTTGCGTGCCAAAGCCAAGGATTCCGACGACTGCCTCTGGATAGCCAACGCCGACGGATCCGACGCACAGGCATTGACCTCACCTATCGATGCCATCGAGGGGTTCTTGTTCTCACCCGATGCCAACCGTGTGGCAATACTCCACAGCGTGAAGTTGGACTGCGACATTCACGACCTTTATCCCGACCTGCCCAAGGCCAACGCTCGTGTTGAAACCGACCTCATGTATCGACATTGGAACCGTTGGGCAGATGGCAAATACTCACATATATCACTCTGCAATGTCGAGAGCGGAAGCCTCACTGCGGCTGTCGACATCATGGAGGGTGAGCACTATCACTCCCCGCTGCGTCCCTTTGGCGGGATAGAGCAGATAGCATGGTCGCCCGATGGCAAGAGCTTAGCCTACACCTCGAAGAAACTTCAGGGCAAGGAGTCGGCAATGTCAACCAACTCGGACATCTACCTCTACGACATCAACTCGGGCAAGACCACCAACGTGTCCGCCCCTAACGCTGGCTACGACACCAACCCGGCTTTCGCCCCCGATGGCTCTCTCTTCTGGCTAAGCATGGAGCATGATGGCTACGAGAGCGACCGCAACCGTATATTCCACAAGGATCTGAACACAGGCCATATCGATGACTTCTCTGAAGGCTCTGAGCTCTATGTGCAGCAATTCGCCATAGCCCCCGACGGCAAATCTGTCGTGTTCATCGCCGACGAGAATGCACGTGACGCTATATTCCGCCTCGACATTCCGACACGGGATATAGCACGCCTGACCAACGACACGGCCGACTACACGTCACTCGCTATCTGTCAAGGCACTCTGCTGGCCACGCGCACCTCAATGTTCCACCCTGCGGATATCTACAACGTGTCGCTTGCCGATGGTAGTGCAGTGAACATCTCGAACATCAACGCCAAGACCCTCCAAAAGGTCAACATGGGCACCGCGAAAGAGATGTGGGTCAACACCACCGACGGCAAGAAGATGCTCACATGGGTCATCCTGCCTCCCAATTTCGACCCCAACCGCAAATATCCCGCCCTGCTCTACTGCCAGGGTGGCCCGCAGAGCACCGTCAGCCAGTTCTGGAGCAAACGCTGGAACTTCGCCCTCATGGCCGCCAACGAGTATGTCGTGGTGGCTCCCTGCCGCCGCGGCATGCCCGGGTTCGGCATAGAGTGGAATGAGCAGATAAGCAAGGACTATGGTGGCCAGAATATGCGTGACTACCTCTCGGCCATCGACGCCGCAGCCCTGCTGCCCTATGTCGACGAGGAACGGCTCGGATGCGTCGGCGCCAGCTATGGCGGCTTCTCCGTCTACTATCTCGCCGGGCATCATGAGCATCGCTTCAAAGCCTTCCTGGCACATTGCGGCATATTCAACCTCGAGCAGCTCTACTCCACAACCGAAGAACTGTTCTTCACAAATTGGGATCTCGGTGGCGCATATTGGGATGCCGATAATTCCGTGGCGCAAGCGTCATACGCCAACTCGCCACATCGCTTCGTAGCCAAGTGGGACACGCCCATCATGGTGGTGCATGGCGAGAAGGATTTCCGCATCCCCTATACCCAGGGTATGGCGGCGTTCAATGTGGCCAAAATGCGCGGGCTCGACGCGCAGTTCCTCTACTTCCCCGAGGAGTGTCACTGGGTGTCACGTCCCCAGAACAGCATATTGTGGCATCGCGAGTTCTACCGTTGGTTCGACCACTATCTTAAATAAGCGCGGGCATGAGGAAGCGTGTCGTCATAATACCCTTTGTCCTTCTGATTATCGTCCTCGCCCTGGCCTACGAGACCGGGAGCAAGCATGAGGCCGACAATACGCCAGCCTTGCGCATCAATAAGGCTGGTATATGCCTCATCGACAATAAGGTGCGACCAGATAGCGCGATGGAGAATATCATCGCCGTATATCGCGACAGCATAGAGTATATCATGAAGGAACGGCTCTGCGACGCGGCTCAGACCCTCTACGCCGAACGACCCGAGGGACCACTCAACAGATTTCTCGCCGATGTCATGCTGACCGAGGTGCAGGAGTTCGCCACATTGCACAATAAGCCGCGTCCCGAGATGTCGCTCGTCAACGTGGGCGGCATCCGCGACGTGATGCATACAGGGACGATAACCGTCGGCGACGCCTACACCATATCGCCTTTTGAGAACGCACCGGTGGTACTCGCCCTCGACTCCGCGACGGTCATGGCTATGGCACATCAGATGGCCAAGCGCGGCGGTGAAGCCGTGTCAGGCATCAGCATGACAATATCCAATGGCGAAGCCTCGAATGTGAAAGTCGGCGGTCAGAGCCTAACCTCATCACGCCTCTATCGCCTCGCCACACTCGACTATATCGCTACGGGTGGCGACGGGTTCAGTTGTCTTATCGACAAGGAGGAATATTCCACGGGAAGCGTCTTCCGCAACTTCCTCATCCACTATTTGCGTCGCCTTGGCCAAAATGGCATTATGGCCGACGACCCGGGCAACGAACGTGTTAAGTCTCTCGATGTCACTCCCGAGGAGAATCCCTCGACGCTTAATGAAAGGTAGCCAATGGAAGAAAACAGCATCTCGCGTCGTGACTTCTTCAAGCAGCTCGGGGCATTAGCCCTGGCGGCTTCACCTATCGTGACATCTCTGTCAAGTCTCACATCATGCTCCGTAGGCAAGTCGCGCGAACCACGCCTCACTATCCTCCATACCAACGATGTGCATAGCCATATCGACCCATTCCCCGACTCCGACACCAACTATGCCGGGCAGGGCGGCTACGCCCGTAGGCAAACCTTCATCGACAAGGTGCGAGAGGCCGAGGGCGGCGACAACGTCATGGTCTTCGAGGCGGGCGACATGTTTCAAGGCACTCCTTACTTCAACTTCTTCCATGGACAGCTCGAGATGCAGCTCATGAACCGTATGCACATCGACGCCGTGACTATCGGCAACCATGAGTATGACAATGGCCTCGAGTCGCTCTACAACTGTATGGACACCGCCAACTTCCCTTTCCTCAGTGCCAACTACGTATTCCCCGACCGCGGCGCAAAGCTCGTCAAGCCCTATAAGGTGTTCGAACGTGGCGGCATACGCGTGGGCGTCTTCGGCCTTGGCATACGTCTGGCAGGGCTCGTCTCTCCTCTGAACTGCCCCGATGTCGAGTTCCGTGAGATTATACCCACTGCCCAGGCTGTCGTCAACACCCTTCGCCAGCAAGAGAAATGCCAACTCGTGATAGCTCTGACGCATATCGGTCTGAAGGAAGTCGAGGTGGGCGACATAATGCTCGCTAAGAATACCACGGGTATCGACATCATCCTCGGTGGACACACGCATACCTTCCTATCGCAACCAGAACTCGTACCCGACCAGTCTGGCAAGATCGTTGTAATTAACCAAGTAGGATATGGCGGCATCAATGTCGGCAAACTTCAAATAGCGTCCGTCAACTCTAAGCAACTATCACTTCTCGACAGCCAGTCGGTCAATATGGTGTGATGCCACATCTAATCAACTCCAAATGAGGTTTCTTAAAGCAACTCTACTCTCATCAATCCTAATCTCTTGCCATATCGCCATGGCGCAAGACGATGCCTACGTGGCTAAGTCCGACTCGCTCTGCGCTCTCATGGAAGGCTCCGCCGGCACAACCGAAGGCCTCGACTACGCCAACGAACTCCTCGCCCTCGCGCAAAAAGAGGGCGACGAGGGCATGATAGACTACTCGGCAAAGCAGAAACTCAACATGCTCTACGTCTTAGGGCAATATGACGACTGTATCTCTTTCGCCGACAACCTCATCGCGTCGCTCGACTCGGCTGGTAACAACAGCCTGCTCTACTTCGCCCAATTTGTCAAAGTCACAGCTCTCATCGACCAAGGTAAATATAAATCGGCCATACAGTTAGCGCAGAAACAGTACGACGATAGCAAGGGACGCATTCTCGATAATGACGGCAACGACATCACCATTCGCACACGCTGCAACGCCCTCTACGGCCTCGGCCTCGCCAACGAGGAAATGGAGCACTCCAGCACTGCCATAGAGAATTTCAGCGAGGCCATAAACCTCATCCCCTCCGACGATACTGCCAACCTCACACTCCGCCTCGACCTCCAGACCTCACGTATGCAGTCTGCGCAACATCTCAAAGACCGCTTCGAGGCACTGAAATATATCAACGCCTACGAGACCGAAATCGCCGACTTCAGGCACATAATAGAGGGCAACCCCAAGTTTGAATATCTCTTCATCGAAGATTATAACCTCCTCCTCCAAATAGCTTTCGTGGATGTCCTGACCGACCTGCGCCGGTTCGACCAGGCGGCCAATCATATAGCCTCGGCCGACTCCCTCCTTGCCGAATATCCCTCTCTCGTCGATAACTACGTGGCCGAGCTCAACAACATCAAAGCCAAATATTTCAACGCCACAGGACGATATAGCCGCGCCATAGCTTACGCCGATTCGGCTCTCAACTACTACCAGACGTTCGGCTTGCAAGGCAAGGAGATCAACATGCTCAAGATTAAGCTGCGCGCCACGCACGCCCTCGGGCTCTTCGCCAACGAATACCCCATATCCACCCGCGCCATGACACTTATGGACAGCGTATACCGCCAACGCTACTCAAGCCAGGTGCAAGATATGCAGACCATAATGGATGTCGACAAGCTCCAAAACGAGAAGGTGCAATATGAGCAACGGGCCGCCCTCTTCAGCGCGCAACGCCAAATGTGGATCTTCGTCTCGATATCCATATTCCTCGCCGCGATAGCCACTTTCGCCCTGTTCAAACGTAAGCGCGACCGCGAGAAACAACGCATACTGAGCAGCCAGAAAGAGATGCTCGAGCAGGAAGTGGCACGCCAGACAAAGCAGTTGCGTGAGCAAAACGAGGCCATAGAGAAGCAGAATAACGAGATCACAGACAGCATAAACTACGCCTTCCGCATCCAGCAGTCCATACTCCCCAACCTCGACTTCTTCAAAGGCCTCGGCAATGGCGGATGTTTCGCATTCTACGTGCCATGCCACATCGTCAGCGGCGACTTCTACTGGGCTCGCACGAATGGCGAAGTCGACGTGATTGTATGCGCCGACTGCACAGGTCACGGCGTGCCTGGCGCCTTCATGACCATGATCGGCACGACTATCCTCAACGACCTCTTCGACCACAACATCAACATGATGCCCGACAAGATGCTCGAAAACCTCCACACAAACCTCTTGAGCATACTCCAGCAAAGCGGCGACGAGAACTCCAAAGACGGCATGGACCTCACTGTCCTACGCTTCGAGCATGCCACACGCCGCATAGCCATAGCCTCCGCCAAACGCCCGGTATACCTTTACCCCGCAGGCGGCACAATGCAAGAACTCAAAGAGGCCATGGTCAAACGTAGCATCGGCGACCGCGACTACAACGCCGACAACCTGCCTTTCCGCTGCGTAGAGATGGATATCCACGAGGGCGACACCGTCTACATGAGCTCCGACGGCTTGGCTGACCTCTTCGGTGGCCCACGCCGCCAACGTTTCATGAAAAAGCGTGTCCAGGAACTCATGGACGAGATAGTCTTCCTCCCCATAGGCCTGCAACACGACCGCGTGAGCCAAGTCTTCCACAACTGGGTCAGCGACCACGACAAAATCCCCGAATCAAAGTGGGAACAACTCGACGACGTCTCCTTCATGGGCGTCAGATTCTAAACTCCCCCATGTACTCCCCTCTACGCCG
>CAZPPW010000069.1:6220-7350 GCA_964588595.1 uncultured Marinilabiliaceae bacterium | reverse complement strand
CAACAACACTCAGCCCCCGTCACCACTTAGGCGACGGGGGCTGACTCTTTCCCACTAATCTCTACTTACCCCTACTCCCCCTTATCCTCCGCCTCACCCTCAGGCTTCTCCTCCTCACCACTAACCAAACCCTTCCCCACCAATATGTTATACCACGTGGCCAACTTCCTGATGTCCGACACGTACACACGCTCCGAATCCCACTCCGGCAACACCTCGTCCATAAACGCACGCAACTCCTCCGAGCTCGCCGTCCGCCCGTCCAGACACTCCTTGCCACCCTTAGCCCGGTATATCCCCGCCATCACACTCTGCAAACTCACATCACCACCCCGAGTGTACATCGATATCTCATGCAACGAACTAACCCTCGCCATGCCACCCACCGGCATACGCTTCCCGTCCTGCAACGACTCCACAATCACAGAGTTCTTGCCCTGACTAACCATCTTGTACAACCCACCCTTGCCACTAATAGATAGAATTCCTTCTAACATCTTATTTCTTAATTCATTATTAAATCGCCACGCCACAGCCCATGCCACAGCGCCGCATTTCACTCCGCAAAAATAGCACCATAAAAATAAAAACCACCAACAAACTTGCCACACACGCAAAAATACCTAACTTAGCACCCGATTTACAACTCATAGCCATCAAGCAAACACAACATAACCAACAGCAAAAAACGCACACGGCGCTCACCAGCACCCAAGGCGTCTACTATAATTCCCTTTTTTAAACCTATTCTTTCAAAGAATGAACATCTTTGTAGCAAAACTGAGCTTCCGCACCAAGGAAGACAAGCTCAGCGACCTCTTCAGCCAATACGGCGAAGTCTCCTCCGCCCGTATCATCACCGACCGCCAAACCGGACGCAGCAAAGGCTACGGTTTCGTCGAAATGCCCGACGACGAGGCAGCTCAGAAAGCCATGACCGAACTCGACGGCTACGAACTCGACGGCCGCAACATCGCTGTCTCCGAGGCTCACGCACGCGAAGAGCGCGCCCCACGTCAGTAAGTATATCCCGACGCCAAGTCACCATATACTACTAACTCACAGACCCCTCTGCCCCCAAAAGCAGCGGGGTCTTTCACTCTACTCTAAGGGCCAGCTGTACAGACGAT
>CAZPPW010000069.1:0-6120 GCA_964588595.1 uncultured Marinilabiliaceae bacterium | reverse complement strand
CGCCAGGCGTGCCCCACCCACCTCCCCGCATCTACAGACGACCTCCCCCGTCCCCACACCCATAAAACAACAAACACAACACAACAATGAAACTGACACACCTCATCACGGCCACCATCGCCACTCTCCTCTCCCTCTCCCCAGCACTCGCACAAAGCGAATTTAACAAAGGCGACCTCGCCTTCAACCTCGACTACGCCCTCGGCTCCGACGACAACAACGGCTCCGCCACAAACGGCTTCTCACTCCTCGCCGAATACGGCTTCATGAACGTCATAAACGAGAAAGGCACAATATCCGTCGGCCTCCTCCTCGGCGCCGGCTTCAACAACAACGCCGACCTCTACAAATTCCACCGCGTACGCATCGGCACCCGCGGCACACTCCACTACTCCTTCATCCCACAACTCGACACCTACGGCGGCCTCAACTTCCTCTTCGTCGACATCGAGAAGACAACACTCAGCGACGGCACCAAAATCTCCGACACCAACGTCGTCGTCCCCGCGCTCGTAGCCGGATGCCGCTACATGTTCACATCCGCCTTCGGCGTCAACATCGAGACCTCTTGGGACCGCTTCCAACACCTCAACCTCGGCCTCACATTCAAGTTCTAACCACACCCCCACACACAAAAAACCGTCCCCTCCACTCACGGAGAGGACGGTTTCTCTTACCCCCACTCAACCCCTATTCCACCACAATCTCACACTCACCCGCATATCCACCCCCACTCACCCTCACGCCAATCTTCCCCCGCTCACCCCGCTCTCCCACCACAACCACCATCTCACCGCCAAACAACTCCATCCTCCCCGACTGTAAACCCGTAAGCGACGTGGCGTCACCATTGCACGCCCCCGCAAAACGCCCCGCGCCCGTCACCTCAATATCCAGCATCGCGCTCCCACCCGGCACCAACGTCCCAAGCTCATCCACCAACGACACCCTCACATACGCCAGCTCACCACTCCCAGCACGCAGCCTCGCCCTGTCGGCCACCATCCTCAACACCTTACCCTCACCCGCCGTGCGCACCGTGTCTCGCCCTATCTCACGCCCCTCACCATCATACGTCACCACCGTCACCTCGCCCGCCTCATAGCGCACGTCATTCCACCGCAACCTGTACCTGTCCATCTTGCTGCCCGCGTCCTTACTCCTGCGCCCCATGCTGCGCCCGTTCACGAACAACTCCCCCTGCTCCCCGTCAGTATAGCAATACACCGGCGTAACCTCACCCTCTCGCCCAGGCCACGTCCAGTGGGGCAGCAAATGCGTCGTATGCTCCCCCCTGTTCCACACGCTCCTATACAAGTAATACCTGTCCTTCTCCAACCCCGCAAGGTCGCAAATGCCAAAATAACTGCTCCTGCTCGGCCAATAAGTGTCGTATGGCGACGGCTCTCCCAGATAGTCAAACCCCGTCCACACAAACTGACCTATCGTATAACTCAAATCATCCTGCGCCGCGAAGTCATCCTCCGGTATGTTGCTCCACGAGCAATACTCCACATCATAACTTGAGCACTGGCCGTCATCATACGCCCTGTCCGCCACCACCTCCACCGGGAACTTATACACACCCCTGCTGCTCACCGTCGACGCCGTCTCCGACCCCAATATTATCCCCTGCGGCAACTTGCCGATATTCGGCTCATACAAGTGCACACGGTAGTTCATCCCCACCACGTCCTGCAACTGCGCAAAGCCGTTCTTTATGGCCCACTCTATCCTGTCCATACCCTGCGTCACGGGGCGCGTCTCGTCCAGTCTATGACACAAGTCCTGAAGCCGCGTCAGGTTCTCCGGGCCGCCCTCCATAGCCTGCTCCGGTATCTCGTTCCCTATGCTCCACATCACGATGCACGCATGGTTCCTGTGACGCCTCACCAGGTTCTCTATATCCCTGTCGCTCCACTCCTTGAAGAACCGCGCATACCCGTTCTTGCACTTCGGGTATATCCACATGTCAAAGCTCTCCGCCATGACCATCATGCCCATCGAGTCGCACACCTCCATCTGCATCTTGCTCGGCATATTATGCGCCGTGCGTATCGCGTCCGCGCCCATATCCTTCATTATCCTTATCTGACGCTCAAAGGCCGACCTGTTCTCCGCCGCACCCAACGGCCCAAGGTCATGATGCAGGCACACGCCCTTTATCTTCCTCGCCACCCCATTAAGACGGAAACCATGCTCACGGTCCACACTGACCGTCCGCACCCCCGCCTTGAACCCTATCCTGTCCTCGCTCTTCCCCTCACGCCCCACGCTCACCTCCACGTCATACAAGTTAGGCTCCTCGGGGCTCCATAGCTTCGCCTCCCTCAACTCTATCGTGCCATGCGCATCGCCCGCAGTGTCAATACGCATCTCCGTCGAACTCACAAACCTACCACCGTCACGTATCACCACCGTCATCGTCGACCCGCTACCCACGCCGTCAGCATGACCGTCAAACGTCAGCCGCGCCACGCCACCATCTATGCTCGTGGTCCTGAGGAACGTCTTCCACTCGTCTATCCTCCCCGCGCCCGACGTCTCCACCAGGTGCACCGGCCTATACAACCCCGCCCCGGGATACCACCGGCTGCTCTCCTCCACGTTGTTCAGGCTCACCGCCACCTCATTCTCCCTGCCCACCTCCACGAAAGGCGTGATATCCACCTCGAACGCGTTATACCCATACGCCCATCGCCCCGCCTCACGTCCGTTCACGTACACCACCGGCTCGCTCATAGCCCCGTCAAACACCAACCGCGCGTCCCTCACGCCACGGCCTATCTCCACCTTAGTCCTGTAATATCCCCTCCCTATCCACGGCAACGCTCCCGAGCGGCCACTCTTCTCCGTCGCCTCCGTCTCGCCATTCTGCTCTATCGCCACAGTCTGCAAGTCCCATTTCTTGTCAAACGGCCCCGCTATCGCCCAGTCGTGAGGCACACTCACCCCCGACCACGTCACACTGTCGCGGCTGAACTCCCATGAGCCCAACAGCCGCTCCCGCCTGCCACTATCTTCCGCGCAACCCGCCATGCCCATGCACAACGCCAACGCCATGATACCCTCTATTCTCATTCCTTTTCTGTTTTTATATCTTATATATTTCTAATATCCAACTCTTTAACCCCTTCACACCACCCAATATCATGCCCTCTGCCCTCGTCCCCCACCAATAACATCTCACTTCCCTACCTTCCCTGTCTTCCTCCCCTCACATTCCCTATTTCCCCTCTTCCTCCACTCTCCCGCCTGTCGTCTTCCTCCCCTCACACTTCTCATTCCCCCTCTTCCTCTCGCATATCTCCGCCAACGCGCACCCCGCGCACCTGCCCCTCCTCTTCCCCTCACGCCACACCCACATCACCCTGCCGCACGCATACCCCACCGCCACCACCACAACAACCCCCACCACCACATACTGCCACGTCATACCTCCTCGCTAACCTCCACACCCTCCACATCCGTCAGCCGCTCCCTCACCCTCTCCGCGTCACCCTTGCGCACACGCAACACCAACTCGCACTCCACGTCGAACGCCTGACGCTCCACCCGCGCCTCGCTGTCCTTCAACACCCGCATCACCCCGTTCATAGCCACATACGGATAACGCGCCACCATCACCACATCGAACGTCCGCGTCTCCACCTCCGCCCCAGCCAGGCAATCCGCCGTGGCCGACTTATACGCCACTATCAACCCTCCCGTGCCCAACTTTATCCCCCCAAAATATCGCACCACAACAACAACCACGTTAGTCAACCCAGCCGACATTATCTGCCCCAATATCGGACGACCAGCCGTGCCCGACGGCTCACCGTCATCACCCACCTTCGTCTCACCCTCCCCCTCGCCTATGCGCCACGCGTAGCAATGATGCCGCGCGTCATGATACTCCCTCTCCTTCTCCCTCACCCTCTCCTTGGCCTCCTCCACGCTCTCCACATTGTACGCGAACGCCAAGAAACGGCTCCCCTTGTCCTTATACAGCCCCGTAGCCTCGCCACGCACTGTCCTATATTCATCGCTCCGCATTATTCCAACAGCTAATTTATGCTTTATTCAACCCTTAATATACTACATTTCCCCCCTTCACCCAACTTTAACCAATCCCTCCCCCCTCTTTTCACGATTCGTTACCCCTCCCCTCATTAGCACGCCTTCGGCGTTTAGGGGAGACGCCGCGGGCGGACGTCTCTACATGCGCGTTCGCGCTAAGGATACGCCTGGCGGCGTTTGGGGAGCACGCCTGGCGTTGTAGAGACGATGTGGACATCGTCTCTACAACGGGAGGTGCGGGGGTGGTGGTGGGAGTATGTGCTTGAGGGGAGACTATTTCTCGGAAAAAATGTGAGAAATAGTCGTCGCTCGAACATAAATAGGGATAAAGTGTTAATGTGTCTTTACTATCCATTCCCCATTATTCCTTCCGCCGCTACGCACTAAGATGCCTTGTTCTTTCAGTTGTTTAACTAACTTGTAGACGGATGTGCGTCCGATGCCTATTCGGGCTCCGATTTCTTCCATCGTTAGCGAGGGATTTTTTCTTAGCACATCGATAAGTTTCAGCTGGATGTCCGTTAACGCGACATTGTTGGGTTGGTTGTCTGACGAGCGTCGGAATGTGACGGTGAACATTCCGTCTACATCGTAGATAGGTTCAGGGAGTCCAGCGTCAAGCATTTCTTTTCGCATGCGTGGTATTCCCGAGCCGATATGTTCAACAAGGTGCATACGAGTAAACAAGCCGAAGATGAGGGGGTTTCGGGACAAGCTTTTACGTCCAAAATTCTTGGCGACAACTGGCAGCAATGAGCCTGGGTTCGTTATCTCCACACGGTCGTCAAACATTTCTATTGTTATACTTGCCCCTTGCTCGTCATAGTCGCGATGAGCGAGGGCGTTGACGATGGCTTCCTTGAATACAGCCAAAGGTATTTCCCAAACTTCTTTTCTTGGCCCTGTTCCTTCTATCTGATAGGCGACTTGCAGTTTTCCCTTCAGCCATTCGATGGAGTTGTTGTATTGTTGCAATAGCGGGCCGCCAAAGGTCTTGTCGTCAAGGATATACACTTTGTCAGTTCCTTTGAAACGCACGCATCGGACAACGGCGTGGAAAAATGTGTTTTCTGGGTGTCTTGCGAAGAACAACACTCCACCGCTTTTTGCGATATTGTTGTCGTCGAAGACTTTCAGGTTATCAAGTAATTGGCTGTCGTTGATGTCCGAAACAATATGGGCTTCACGCTTAAACTCTCGTAGAGTGTCGGGGTCTAACTCATTGAGCAGGTTGACTTTTGGTAATGGTATGGCATCAAAGTAGACACGTTCGTGTCGTTGGAACACTTCACGAATTTCCTCTACGTTTGTCAATTTTTGGCAGTTTGCACCTTCTCGGATGTAAGTGGAACCTGAGAAGAAATATGGTTTGTTTTTGCCTGAAGGTACTTCTATGACCCATACATTTTTGCCGTCGACATCGACTTCGTACATGTCATAATGGCACATGGGGGTTATTTCACCAATAGAGCCATGAATAGCAGAGCGTTTGTTGTTGTCTATTTTAGCGCCAACAATCTGATTGCTGTCGGTCACGCCAATCAGCACGTAGCCGCCTGCCGCATTCAAAAAGCTGCAGACCTCTTCAGATAGTTCGCGTACCTTTGATGGCACACTCATCTTAAAGTCCGCATTGTAGCCTTCGCCACCAGCGACTATATCTTTTATCTCTTCTGCGCTTAGCATAGTCTATTAGTCAAGTAGTCAATCGAATTGATTACAATGATAGTTTTTTTCTCCTAAAGTTCACGGCAAAGTTCACTTAAAGTTCACGGCAAAGTTCATGGTGGTATTTTAATGTCTTGTAAATGAGGTTGATAGAAAGGTTTTAAAGTTCACGGTAAAGTTCATTTAAAGTTCATCTGAAGTTCACGGATGGGTTGCTCGTGTTTAGTTAGGAATGATGTGAGGAGATGTGGGCGGCGGGTGTGCAAGTGGAGGTGCGGGGGTGGGTTAGGTACGCCTTGCGGCGTTTAGGGAAGACGATGTGGGCGGAGGGCTCTACGTGGGAGGGTTGCTTGTGAGGGTTAGCACGCCTTCGGCGTAGAGACGATGTGG
>CAZPPW010000068.1:0-7522 GCA_964588595.1 uncultured Marinilabiliaceae bacterium | reverse complement strand
TTAGGGAATGATGAGAGACGTTCTGGGCAACGTCTTTACACCTGACTGTGGGTTGCGAGCGTGGGGTGCTTGTGAGAGGTTAGCACGCCTTGCGGCGTTGAGACGATGTGGACATCGTCTGTACAACGGGGAGTGCGAGAGGGGGGATGGGTACGCATTCGCGTTTAGGGGAGACGCAGCGGGCGGACGTCTCTACATGCCAGCGTTGCGACCGTAGGTTAGGAAGAATGTGAGACGTTCCAGGCAACATCTTTACACCTGACTGTAGGTTGCGGACGTGGGGTGCTTGTGAGATGTTAGCACGCCTGGCGGCGTGGAGACGATGTGGGCATCGGGTGTACAACTGGAGGTGCGGCGGTGGGGGTGCTGGCCTGGCGTATGACATCCCTGTGGGAGTGGGGAAATAGAGAAGGGAGACCTTGTTGTTGAGGCCTCCCTTCTCATGGATTTGGTGAAATTACTTGCTTAGACGGTTGTAGATGTCGAGCTGTTGGGAGAGAGCCTTGTTGATGGCATCTTCGAGACGCGGACGCAAGGAGGCGACGTAGGCATCGAATCCATCGGGTGAGGAGAGGTTCTCAGCAGAGCGAATGCGGGATGACTCATCGAGCATGGAGAAGGAGAGGACGGACTGGGCCATGACAGACTCTTGTAGTCGGGACTTCTCGGCGTTGTCGATGTCGGATTGCGCATCGATGTCGGCGTTTATGGTACGAGCTTGAGATTTGAGGAAGTTGGACCAATCATCGTGGGCTCTGTTAGTGGCTTGACGGAGGGTGTCGATGATGGACTGCTGTGCGGCAGAATTTCGCCGACGGAGATCGGAGAGGTCGGGTTGCTCGGAGGAGTGGTTTTTCTTCTTGAAGAGGAAGGGGAAAATCACGGCGAGACAACCTTTGCGTTGGGAGGCAGGAGGTTGGGGCGCTTGTTGCTGCTCCGCATGCCCTGTGGGGCGGAATTGTTGGAGGGCGGCGAGAACGTCGCCCTTGATCTGCTGCGCCTTGGAAGTGGCGGCATTGGAGTATTTGCTTATGTCAATCATAGTTTAGTGCGGAAAGATTTGAGGGCGTTGAGAGCGGACTCTGTGGCCTTGATGTTGGCCTCTTTGTTTTGGAGGTCTTTCTCAATGGCGGCTATGCGCTCATCCATCTTGATGCAGATGCCGTCGATGAACTCTTGTTTACGTTGTGCTACGACATCGAGGAACTGATTGCGGGCGGTTTCTAAAGACCGCTGAACCTCAGCCCTTACATCGGCAAAAGAGTTTCTGACTTGGCATGATACGTTGTTGCAGCATTCACGAGCGGATTTTTGAATCTGAGCCACCGCCTCGTACTCTTCTTTACTCTCATTTCGATTGTATGAGACGTAGGAGTTGGACTGAAGAGCGTTCAGGCATACGTCCTGAATGCTATACTTTAGGTTGCTAAAGTCGACCTCCTTGGAGTAGTCAAACATGTCGGCCATCTCATTCAGAGAATTGTTAAGCATTTCGCCATCAACATCCCTCTCTACTTGCTCGGCCTTTGTTATTTGATCCCTTAGAGTGTCAACAACAAAGCGTTTCAACTCATCAACGCTCTTAGCCCATTTGTCCACGAGACTATCCAATTTGGCCAACTCACTGTTAACGGAGGAAAGAGTCCTGTTCTCATCAGGCATGTTGTAGGTGACATTAAAATGCTTCGTTATCTCCCAAAATGTGGACAACCTTGTTTCCTTACTACTCACCGCTTTGGTAGCCACAGATGGAGCAGAGATATTAAGGCTACCGAGGACGGACTTCACAGCAGTATCAGCTTTCGTTGTGAGGCGGTTTGCGAGGCTACCGATACTGTTAGTTACAGTCTTCTTGACTTTATTGACGGACACCTTCTTCTCGGCAATACTTGCGAGATCGTTGGATTGCAAGGATTTGAGGTGAGCCTCAAGCTCGGCTAATTGGCGATCGGCCGCAGAAGCCAACTGTTGGGTGGATGTAGCGAAGAAGTCATTGAGTTTCTGCGCAATGATCTCATCCTTCTTAGCTGTGAACGTGCCGACGACATACTTCTCGCGGATCTCCTCTATTTGCGAGAGCTCGAGGAAGGCGCCTTTGATGTCATCGGGGTCGGTGAAGTAAGATGGGAAGAAATGTTGCATCTGCTTAACGACGTGAGTCTCTATCTCGTCCCAACGGCTCTGAGGTTTCTGAGCGATGGAGAAGCCGATGCCGGAGCTGTAGGTGAGCGCAGGCATGGGACCATTGTAGGTGGTACCAGCCATATTGGTGTCGAACTGGCTTTTGAGATTCTTGCGGCAGTGGTTGATAGCGGCTTCAATGTCGTCGGGGAAATTGAGGCCAACCTGCTGAAGTACGACATCAAACTTGGAGGCGACCATCACAACCGCACCGATGCCCTCGCCACCAATACGGTCACCAAGAAAACCTTGGTCGGTGGCATCGAAGAAGTGGCCAGAGTAGCTGAGGAAGAACACGCCATGGCAACTGCGAAGGAACTCGCGCGTGCGCTGCTCACGGGAAGTCACAGGGTCATTGACACCTGGGGTGTCGACGATGCAGATGTCACGGAGAGCCTCATGACGCATCCTGATAGTTAGACACTTGACAACAGACGTGAAAGCACCACCTGCCCCAACGTAGGTGGCAAGTTGGTCTTGAAGGCCATCAACGCCGCTAAAGTTCTTCTTCTCCGTGAAAGACTTATCACGGATCTTGGCACGAGCAGCGGCACCACAAGCGGCGACGAGTTCGTGAGCTTGCTTTAGTTCATCGGGGAGTTCCTGGTCGACATTCGACTCGGGGCATCCGCTGTCAATCATCTTCTTGCGCAACTCTTTATAGTCGCGCTCCTTGGCCTCGAAAGTAGACCATTCGGTAGTGTTGTAGTACTCGACCTCGAAGACATCCTCATCGCCATATTGGAGGACTGTGAGACCGGCAGTCATGGGTGTTGAAGCACGTGGAAGGACGTTCTCGCCATTGAAGAAGAGAGAGTTGAGGAAAGAGCTCTTGCCGGCCTTCACCTGACCAACGATACCGATTTTGAGGACGGAATTGCCGGCCACATTCTCCTCTGCGCCTTTTCGCTTATCAGCAAGTAGGACACGGAGTTTCTCGACAGCCTTGCGGGCGGTCTCGAGGTCTATAGTGGCAACCTCGTTGAGGTCATCTTCGAGACCGTCGAAGACCTGCTTAAAATTGTCTTTAGTTACCTTGTTTTGCATAGTAATGCTATTTTATTTCTTTTTGGAGCCAAGAGACAAAGTCGTTGCTATTAGCAGCCTGGATGAGTTCAGCCGAGCGGCCAGCAGCGAGAGAGGGGTCGGCTACGAGCAGTATCTCGCAGATGTCGCGGAAATGGCAAGCGGCAGCCTCGGCGAGGGCGTCACGGCCGTTAGCATCTATGAGTGAGAGGTCAGCCTTATGGGCGATCAGGAATTGCATCATGGAGTTCTCGCCAGCGTTAGCAACGGCTGTAAGTACATTGTGTCCGAGAACATTAGTCTCGGAGAGGTCGACACCTGCGGCGAAGCACTGAAGGAAGAGGCGGTAGTTGCCCGAGCCGATAGCATCGAAAACGGTACCTTGCTTGATGGGTTCGGGGGCTGGGCGGAGCTTGGCAAGGAAGGATTCGCGCTGAGAAAGCGCATTCTCGACAGCATCGTGGAGCTTGCCCGAGAGTATCATACACTGATTACGTATGAAATCTATGAAACGCTCTTCACGATCTATAAAGTCTTTCTTTTCTTGTATTTGACTCTTCCAATAGTCAACACGATCTTGCTGAATGAGTTTAACGAACAGCTCTCTGTAATAATCTGAGGCAATGACGTAGTCTTCCTTCTGCACATTACGAAGGTCTTCACTCCAAGCATTACGCTGCTCCACCGCCTTTTTTCTATCTTCATCGGCCTGTTTAATAGCCTCCTGAGAATCGTCGACCACGACGTTTGGCCACCAATTGATAAAATCTACACCCCAATAAGGAGAGCTGTTTCCTTCTTTGCAACTACGGACGAGTTCAAAAACACCAGCGAGAGGAAGACCGTCTATTTCATTGTAAATGAAGCCATCGGTATCTTGATCGAAGCAGATGACAGCCTGCGGTGCGTCGTCTTTACCGAAGCGGTTGACACAGTCATCGTGCATCTTTTTCATCACTCGGACGAGTTCCTCGCGGGGTTTAGAGTTCGCCTTAGTGACGACGAGAGCATAAGGTGTGCGCTCTCTTGTCTCCTCGTTGATTACCTTTCGCTTGGCAAGGACGTCGAGGTCGGCGACTGTCATAGTGCCATTGTTGACATCGGCGCACCAGAAGATAAAGTCAGCCTCGTTGAAGCAGGAGAGGGCGGTATCGCGGTCAGACGAGGCGTCGCCAATCTCTTTAGAGGCCGAATTGTTGTAGCCGGGGGTATCGATAAAGACGATGCCATCGAGGTAGTCATCGGTGGTGGGGATATCGACAGTCAGTTTGCGGAGGGTGCTTGCCACAGGGGCGTTGTTGGCGGAGGAGTGGCGGATGGCATCGAGGACATCGACAGACAGGAGGACACGGTTGCCGGCAGCATTTGTGCCGCGGACTGCTACGTCCTCGTTCTGCTTGGAGCAGTTGAGGTATGTGAGGACGACAGAGACAGGTTCAATGCCGGTGGGTAGAAGTTTCTTGCTGCGAGTGATGCAGTTGAGGAAAGTTGATTTGCCCGCGGAATAGCCGCCAGCCACGGCTACTTTCACACCAGCAGCGTAGGAACCGTCCTCGATGGCACTTTGAGAATAGAAACCTATCTCTTTGGGAGAATAATTAAACTCATATTTATTTTTAGCAACTAATCGATCAAACTCATCTGCCGCCTCATAGTACTCCTTGAAACAGTCGGCGAGGTTTGGAGCCTCGGGAGCGGAGCAGATGTGCGAGACGAGTTCGAGAGCCTCCACGGGATCCTCATAGCGATTGACAGTGAGGATATTAGAGGCAGACTTTTTGCCGAGAGCTTTGTTCTTCTTCTCGAAAAAACTTCCCATAATATATCAATCTTTAAGCGAGTTGAGTTCAGAGATGGCAGCTTCGAAGCGGGCAATCTTAGCGTTGCGTTCCTCTTCTGAGGCGGACTGTTGCTCTTGCGCGGCACGAATGTTGGCGTCAATCTTGGCTACCACGGCCTCGACCTCAGCACGTGCGGCTTCGACAGTTTCGGCACGTCCCTTCTCGACCATGTTGACAATGCTGGAGTGCAGGTTGTTGCATATATTATCTATGCCAGACTGCTGAAGGTTGTCGACGACCTTCTTTATCTTTTTCTCTTCACCGCCACCAAAGAGCCAAGCGAGAATATCGGGGAGGAAAGAGACAATCACACCGATGACAGGGTTGAGGAAAGTGAGAGCTGAGCCAATAGCCCTACCAGCATATTTTGCGGCAAGGCGAGTCATTAGCTTAGAGACAGAAGTCGCTATCAGCTCCTGCCCACCAAGCCTCCCAATTATACTACCAATCATGTTGTCAGTCTGAGCCTTTGTGTTAGAGACAATAGAACCCAGATTGGCTGACATGCTACTGATACTACTCTCTATGCCAGCGCTATATTCAGTCATTTCGCGTCCGAAAGACTGGATTATGACGGGCTTGACGATAGACATTATAGCATTACCGACGGTATCTTGATTGCCATTGGAGTTGACGGCTTGCGAAGCGATGGTGTAGGCGTTATTCATCAGGGCGTTGCGAACGTCTGACACTATGTCTTCGGCTGAATTGGCAGTACTCTGCGAGCCAGAGATTTTCTCATTGAGGGAGGCGAGAGCATTGTCGCGTTCGTCCATGAGCTTGTCGATGACAGGCTTCATGTCCTTGCCTTCGTTCTTGGCGAGGTTGATTTGCAGCTCGAACTGGCCAATGGCATCATCGACAAGATGGAGGACGAGCCCCTCGCCACGCTGACGGCGGAGTTCCTCGACATTGATTGAGTCGAGGGCGGCGAAGACATCGGTGAGACCATCGGACCCATTAACGGCAGTGCTTGTGCCAACGTCGTGATGGGCTGTGCCGGTGCCACGGATGACCTCGGCCATATTCTGCCGCACCTTCTGAACCTCGCTCTCGGGTTTGGAGTCGCACTTGGAGAGGAATACGCGGATGTCGGCGCCGTATTGCGTAAACTCCTTGATGAAAGCTATGTCGGCGAGAGTGAGAGTGCCAAACTGAACATCGACGAAATAGAAGAAGGCGGCGGCGTTGCCAATATAGCTGTTGATGGCCTTCTCGTGGGCCTCGATACCGGAGTTGACACCTGGCATGTCGACGAGTGTGATGCCGCAGTCGCTTAGCTCCTTGATTTTGGGGCTATTGACGTAGACCTTGGCGACATCGCCCGGGACGGTGGAGAGGCTCTTGATGTCATCGATGTTAATTTTCTGCTTGAGGTGGCCATCTGTGGAGAAGAGTTCGGCATATTCGGTGGAGGAGAAGTAGATCTCGTAGGCTATGGCCGTTTCGGGGCGTATGGCGGTGGGGAGGATGCGTCGGCCGATGATGGTATTGAGCAGTTCGCTCTTGCCGGCATTGAACCCGCCGACAAAGGGGATTTTGAGGAGCTTGTCGGCCTCGAGAGAGGCGATAAGTTTATTGGCCTCATTGTTGAACTTCTGGACTTGCTCCTTTACGGGGAGCGAGTTGGTGACTATTTGCGCCGCACGCTGTACGCGTTGTGGCATTTGAGTGGATTGCATAGAAAAGATTATTTTGAAGATTTTACTGGACGGGCGTGGAGCGGTTTGTCGACGGGACAAGAGGTGATCCGCATGATCCGCATGCTGGTTTCAAACATTGCCTTACAACAGTAAGACGATAGATTATTGAGATTTTCGGATGTCCAATACGCACCTTTACATGAGGAAACACCGCTTATAGGAAGAAATATGTAATTGTTATTACGAACAGACGAAACGACAAAGCCAAGAACAGAGCCACGTTTACACCATTTCCATTTGCAATTTTGGGGATCCATCAGCTCTGCCCACTGTTTTCTCGAAGGTATGCTCTCTGCAGGCTTCAGCAATGGCTGCCGGTTCGATTTAACGAAATTGTAAGCATCTCCACTGTCAGAGAGAACATTTGCACCGATGTTCTTATCCGCCCAAAGTGTGCCACTTGGGAGAGCGAGGTCGACATAGTCTCGGGGTTTCTGTTGAGACTGCACTTGCTGAGGGGCGGTTGTTTCCGCAGCCTCGGAGACGGGAGTAGGGTCAGCTACCTTTTGCTTGGCGGCTTCGGAGGTAGGGGTGATATCGCCTATGTCAAGGACCTTGTTGCCGCTGGCATCTGCTGTGACGGCGGAGGTGGACTGGTATTTCTTGAGAAGGTCGGCTTTGGATAGTTTCATGGTGTTGGGTGTGGGTGAATGTATGTTAGTATATGAGTTGACTTGGCAAAGGTAAATAATATTTTAACATTTACCCCCCCCCGAATGTTAAAGTTACGTTAAAGATTAGAGGAGGGTGCGGGCGGATGTCTGTACATGG
>CAZPPW010000067.1:0-7551 GCA_964588595.1 uncultured Marinilabiliaceae bacterium | reverse complement strand
GGGGTTCGGGCGGGTGTTTTACGTCCTTTGGGGGTTTAGCGGACAGCAATATTAAAGAACAAACCACGGACTTACAAAAGGGCATTCGTCTATACTGCATGAATATGGTTTCCAAATGGGCTGTGTATAACCCCGAATTTTGCGAGTTGTATTGAGTTTAATACCTTTTTCCGTTTAGTGCGGGCGGATGTCTACTGCGTGGTGTGCGGGCTTGGTGTATAATGCGCCATGCGGCGCAAGCCTTGAGATGATGCGGGCGGCGTCTGTACAACTATTCGTTTGGGCACGCCTTCGGCGTAGAGACGCCGAAGGCGGACGTCTCTACATGGTAGGGGTTGTGGGGGTGGGTGTGGGTGCGACAGTGGTTTTCTTGGAAGTTGGTTTGGGGGTGGATTTGGGTTTGGAGGGGGAGAGGAAGCCACGGGATTGGAGGAGATAGATCATGTTGGGGCGTGCGTGGCGGAAGAGGACGTATTGGGACATGAGGTCGCCATCGCCTACCTCGCTGAGACAGTGTTTGCGGAAGGAGGCGGCGAGGGCGGGGTTGAAGATGTCGTTGGAGTCCTTGAATGCGGCAAAGGCATCGCAGACGAGCATCTCGGCCCAGTCGTAGACGTAGTAGCCAGCGGCATAGCCACCGTCGAAGATGTGGGAGAAGTAAGTGGTGTGGTATCGTGGCTCAATCTCGGGGATGAGTCCTATGGAGGTGAGGGTTTGCGACTCGAAGTCGTCGACATTGGGGACGTTGTCCTTGTCGGTGAGCAGGTGCCAGCGCATGTCGAGGAGTGCTGCGGCGAGGAACTCAGTTGAGGCGAAGCCTTGGGAGAAATTGGCGGCACGGTCGATTTTGTCGAGGAGTGCGTCGGGTATGACTTCACCGGTCTGATAGTGGCGTGCGAAGGATTTTATGACGTTGCGGTCGGCAGCCCATTTCTCGTTGATTTGCGAGGGCATCTCGACATAGTCGCCAGGGACGTTGCCAGCAGTGCGTACATACTTGCCACGGGTGAAGAGGGCTTGTATGGCGTGACCGAACTCATGGAACATGGTGAGATACTCGTCGTAGGTAAGGAGATCAGGTTGCCCTGCGGCACCCTTGGTGAAGTTGCATACGATGGATATTTGACCCTGAGTGTGAGAGCCATCGAAGTTATCGAGTGGATAGCGGAAGCCGGTGCACCATGCTCCCCCACCCTTCGTGGCACGAGGATGCCAGTCGAAGTACACTACGCCAAGGCTTGAGCCGTCGTTGTCGAGCATCTGCCATACCTCGTTATCATCAGGATTGTAGAGTGGGGCATCGGTGACACGTTTGAAGGAGACACCGTAGAGCCGATTGATGGTGGAGAACATGCCTTGGAGGCAGTTGTTTAGCTCAAAGTATTGTGATATCTCGGTCTCGTCGACATCATATTCGGCTTTGCGGAGACGCTCGGCCCAGTAGCGCCAGTCGGAGGCGTCGATATCCTTGACCTTGGCGGTCTTATATGCGAAGCGGCGGATCTCGTCGAGTTCAGCTTTGGCTTTGCGCAGCGCAGGCTCCCAGAGTTGTGTGAGGAGGGAATCGGCGGCTTCGGGAGTGGCAGCCATATTCTCCTCTATGGCATAGTGTGCGAAGGTCTTATAGCCGAGGAGTTGTGCTTTCTCGATACGTAGTGAGACCATTTTGCGGACTATATCGCGGTTGTCGTGCTCGCCACCGTTACGGCCACGTCGGCAATAGGCGTCGAAGAGAGCCTTGCGGAGGTCATGGCGTGAGGAGGACTGGAGGAAGGGCATGATGGAGGCGTTGTGGAGGGTGAAGACCCATTTGCCTTTCATGCCAAGCTCGTTGGCCTTGTCGGCGGCCGCGGCAATGAGATTATCGGGGAGACCATCGAGGTCAGCTACGGAGTCGATGACGAGTTTATAGCTGTCGTTAGTCTCGGCAAGCAGGTTAGTGCCGAAGTTATGTGAGAGGAGGGAAAGTTGGGAGTTGATGTCGCGCAGGCGGGCTTTGCCCTTAGCGTCGAGGAGCGCGCCATTGCGGATGAAGTCCTTGTAGTAGAGGGATAGGACGCGCAACTGCACAGAGTCGAGGTTGGCAGTGGAGCGGTTATCGTAGACGTGCTTGACACGAGCGAACAGAGCCTCGTTGAAGTTGACATCGTCGGCATGGGCGGAGAGCATGGGGAGGATAGTCTCGGCCATGACATTCATAGTGTCGGTGACATCGGTCTCAAGTAGATTGAAGAAGATGTATGATATACGTGAGAGATGAAGTCCAGAGCGGTCGAGTGGGATTATGGTGTTCTCGAAAGTAGGCTCGGCAGAGTTTTGTGTTATGAGGGCGATAGTCTGGTCGCACTCGCGAATGGCGGCCTCGAAAGCTGGCACATAGTGCTTATTTTGGATTTGGGAGAATGGGGGAAGATTGAAAGGCGTGTCGAACTCCTTAGAGAGGAGTGGGTTCACATTGTTGTCGCAGGCTGAAATGATGGATGCCATTGCAATGATAGGGAATATCTTAGATAGTTTCATATTATAGACGGAAGCGTTTGGTGATGTCATTATAGTTATCGATGCGCCTATCGCGGAGGAAGGGCCATATACGTCGCACTGTTTCGGATCGGTCGAGGTCGACATCGACTACGACGTTGACCTCCTCTTGTGCCGGCGCATGGTAGAGAAGCTCACCTTGAGGTCCTGCCACGAAGCTGTTACCCCAGAAATAAGCACCTTGTGACGCACCCGACGGGTCAGGCTCATGCCCTACCCTATTGACGGTCACTACGGGTATGCCATTGGCCACGGCATGACCGCGCTGGACAGTCTGCCAAGCCACGAGTTGCCGTTGACGTTCTTCGGAGTCGTCGGCGAGATCCCAGCCTATGGCGGTGGGGTAGATGAGCATCTCGGCACCTGCGAGAGCCATGAGACGAGCCGCCTCGGGGTACCACTGATCCCAGCATACCATGACGCCCAGACGTCCGAGTGAGGTGTCGATGGGTGTGAAGCCGAGGTCGCCCGGGGTGAAGTAGAACTTCTCGTAATAGCCAGGGTCGTCGGGTATGTGCATCTTGCGATAGGTGCCAGCTATGGAGCCGTCGACATCGAATACCACGGCAGTGTTGTGATAGAGACCGGCAGCGCGACGCTCGAAGAGTGAGGTCACAATGACGAGGTTGTATTGCTTGGCGAGGGCAGAGTAGAAGCGAGTGGAGGGACCTGGGATAGTCTCGGCAAGGTCGAACATACGGGTATCCTCTGTCTGACAGAAGTAGGGGGTGTTGTGCAATTCCTGAAGTACAACAAGTTGGGCACCATTGGCGGCGAGGGCCTCGATGTTGTAGGCGAGTTTGCGTAGGTTATCTTCGAGGGGTGTCAAGACAGACTGCTGAACTATGCCGACTTTGACTATACGTGACATGGGCGTGGTAGGTATGCTATATGTTGAGATTTACGTTGACGGGGTATTGCATGGTGGAGCAATGCAGGGAGCCGTGCTGACGAATCAGGGCGCGGCAATCTACGGGGAGCACTTTAAGGTTGGGGAAGGCTCGTGACATGACATCAAGGGCCTCGGCATCGGTCGAGACGTTGTAGGTGGGCACGAGGATGCCGCCATTGAGGAAGTAGAAGTTGGCGTACGTGGCGGGGAGACGTGAATTGTCGTCAGGGTCGTAGACGGGAGGCACGGAGGGCAGAGGGATGAGATTGTAGGGTTTGCCGTCGACGGTGCGCAAGGCACGGATGTCGTCTTGCATGGCGAGGAGGGAGGGGTATTGGGGGTCGGATGTGTCGGCAGGAGGGGCTACATAGACGATAAAGTCGTTGGGGGCGAAACGTACAAGGGTGTCGACATGACCGTCGGTGTCGTCACCTTGCAGGAGGCCATGGTCGACCCACAGCATACGGTCGGCATGAAGCGCGGGGAGAAGTGTGTCCTCGGCCTCGGCTTTAGAGGCAAAGCAGTTGCGGTTGGGCGCAAGAAGGCAATTGGTGGTGGTGAGGATAGTACCATGGCCGTCTGACTCGATGCTGCCACCCTCGAGGACTATGCGTAGCGAATCTTGGTAGTCGTTGCCGTTGAGGATGGAATGGAAGAGTCGTGAATTGATGAGGTTGTCTTTATCGGCAGCGAATTTAAGACCCCAGCCATTGAATTGGAAGTCGGCAAGAGTGGCACGAGAATTGGGGGAGAGGAGGGTGATGAAGGCATGGTCGCGCGCCCAAGTGTCGTTGATGGGGCATGCGAAGAGGTGCACACGTGACGCAAGAGACTCTCCAAGTATTCGCCGCACACGCTCCACATCGTCCGTCACGACAAGCAGTGGTTCGAACGAGAGGATAGCCTTGACAATATTGACATAGCACTCCTCGACTTGCTCCATCATGTAGTCCCAGTCGGAATTTAGACTTGGCCACGTTATTTGCGTGAAGGCGTGTGGCTCCCACTCGGCTGGGAGACGCAAGGAGGGATTAGTTGGCATGAGCGTTGTCAAGGTTGTTGAGTAGTATTGTGGCTTCGCTGATGCCGAGAGCCTCCGCCTCAATATAGCAAGCCTTGGCGAGTGCGAGGTTGCGTGAGGATGGGTCGGCTTGGGAATAGAAGTTACCCATGAAGAGGTAGGCGAGACCGTTGCCGTCGTTGGCAGCCTCGGTTATCAGATCGAGACCCTTGGTGGGGTCAGCATCGACGCCATAGCCATAGAGGTACATATAGCCAGCCATGGCCTTAGCCTCATTGATGCCACTATCAGCAAGCGAAATATAGAGTTTGAAGGCCTTACGCCTGTCAGGTGTGGCACCGGCAATGCCATAGGAGTACATCTGCGCGAGGAGGTATGAGGCATTGACATCGCCCGCACGTGAGGCGTTGATAATGTCGGGTCCATAGAGATAACCTTTGGCACGGAAGAGGCTGTCCATAGAGCCGTCGGCATCGTTGAGGAGTGGGAGGATATTCACCGAGTCGACAGTGGCCACAAGGGTATCTTGCACAGGAGCGGGAGAGCCTGTCTTCCCGGAACAAGCGGAAAGACAGGCTATGACAACTGCGAACGATGCGAGAAGCACGTACTTCATCTACATTCGCTTTAGAAGGTCAAGCATAAAGACCCAAAACTTGTCAACACTGGCGATGTTGACAGCTTCGTCGGGTGAGTGCACGGCGCGCAAGGTAGGGCCTATGGAGATCATGTCGAGCCCCTTCTTCTTATCGAGGAAGAGCCCGCACTCGAGACCGGCATGTATGGCGAGTACCTCCGCCTCCGCGTTAAATAGTTCGCGGTATGCCTGGCAGGCGATGCTGACAAGTGGCGAGTCGGGGTTAGGTGTCCAACTGGGATAGCCTTCGGCCTCTTCGACGGTCGCCCCGGCGAGTGAGAACGTGGCTGCCACCATAGACTGCGCGAAGACCTTGCCACTCTCGACAGAGCTGCGTTGCGATGTCAGGAAATCGACCGACGAGCTGTTAGTGCGTACCGAGGCAAGGTTAGTGGAGGTCTGGACAAGGTTGTCCATGGTGTGCGACATCTCAATGACACCATGCGGGCAAGCCACGATGGCGTTGAGGATGGTGCGCTGGAAGTCGGGAGTGAAGACGGCGGCTGGGGCATCGGTGGTCTCAAGGTTGAAGATGATGGACGGCTCGACGTTGCGGAACTCCTCTTCCATATCGGCGATGAAGCAGTTGAGCTCCACGCGTATGTCCTCCTTATGCGCAAGAGGCACGGCACACAGAGCAGTCGCCTCGCGTGGTATGGCGTTGTGGAGATTACCGCCGTTGATTGAGGCCACTTGCAACCCGCATTTCTCTTGCGCTATGAGCAGGAAGCGGGCCATAAGCTTGTTGGCGTTGGCACGGTCGAGGTTTATGTCGGAGCCCGAGTGACCGCCGAGCAGACCTGAAAGTTTCAGGCTGATGCCAATCATGCCATTGGGCGTAGTGGTGGTTTGCAATGGTATCGAGGCACGTGTGGTGCACCCGCCAGCACAGCCGATGTATATCAGCCCCTCCTCCTCAGAGTCGAGGTTTATGAGACGTGCGGCGGGCAGGAAGTCGGCCGTGACATTATATGCGCCCGTCAGTCCAGTCTCCTCGTCAACCGTGAACAGGCAGTATAAAGGTCCGTGCTGTATCGTGCCACGCATGCCACCGTCGGCGATAGCCAGGGCGAGAGCCACGCCAAGTCCATCGTCGGCACCGAGTGTCGTGCCACGAGCGCGCACCCATCCGTCTTTGATGTAGTAGTCGATAGGGTCTTTCGAGAAGTCCATATTGCGTCCCTCGTTCTGCTCGCATACCATGTCGACATGCGCTTGGAGAATCAGGGGTTGCTTATCCTCGCATCCTTTGGTGGCGGGGACGGTCATGAGGATGTCGCCCACCTTGTCCTCCTTGACGGCGAATTGGCGTTGCGCGGCGAAGTCGCATAGGTAAGCGCGTATCTGCTCCTCGTGCTTCGATGGGCGAGGGATGCGTGTTATCTCGTCAAAGAACGCCCATACGGGGTTGCTCTTTATGAGGTCTTGCTTATTGTCTATCATGATGTGTTACAGGTTATTCAATACGTGTTCTACGAGAGCCTTGACGACGGGCTTATAGTCTTTCGAGTATTGCCCTGCCAGACGGTTGGCTATTATGGCGCAGACCGTGGCGGGCTTATGGCCGAGGAGGAGCGACAGTCCGTAGATGCAAGAACATTCCATCTCGTAGTTCGTGACGCGCCTTCCCTGATAGGAGAACGACGTTATTTTCTCATTGAGGTTTGGGGAGGCCAAAGGGAGCCTCACCACCCTACCCTGCGGGCCGTAGAACCCTGGGGCGGATATGGTGGTGCCCACGTGTATGCGCGGGTCATTACGCAGTCGACCTATAACATCGGCATTGCCATTCACCACGTATGGTTTAGCAAGCAACGGGTTCCAGTCGACATGTTTCTCGAAGGCATGTTCAAAGTCGAGGTCAGCCACCTTGTCGCGCCCCGCGTAATAGTTCAGCACACCGTCGAAGCCTATGGCGGCCTCTGAGAGCAGCCACGAGTCGACAGGCAAGTCGGCCTGCAAGGAGCCTGAAGTGCCTATGCGCACAATCTCGAGGGTGGTATGTGTCTCCTTGGGCGTACGGGTCTTGAAGTCGATGTTGACAAGGGCGTCGAGCTCGGTCATGACAATGTCGATATTATCGGTGCCTATGCCAGTGGAGAGGACAGTAAGTCGTTTGCCGTGATATGTGCCCGTGGCGCTGATAAACTCACGGTTGGCGTTCTCGCACTCAATGGTGTCGAAGAAGCTTTTAATCATAGCCACTCGCCCTGGGTCACCCACGAGGATGACTTTGTCGGCAAGTTGGCCTGGTTTGATATGCAGGTGGAAGATGGAGCCATCAGCGTTAATGATGAGCTCCGAATCGGGTATAGGCGTCATATTGTTCATGGTCACGTATCTTGATAGATGATTTTGTAAAGATAGCGCGTCGTGGTGAGAAAAGCAAGGGGGAGAGGGTGAGTATAGTCCTCGTATTGGGGCGGTCGCATTCACGTTAGAGCCAATGCGCCGCAAATAGCC
>CAZPPW010000066.1:2464-7755 GCA_964588595.1 uncultured Marinilabiliaceae bacterium | reverse complement strand
TCCTCATCCTCGCCGTCTACTTCATGTTCAAAAAATAACCCCACATACCCCCACCCCCCGCATGTAGAGACGTCCGCCCGCGGCGTCTCAACGCCGAAGGCGTGCCAAAACGAATAGTCGTCCACCCTCCGCCCCCATCCCCTCAACGCCGAAGGCGTACCCCAACCCCCAGTCGCACCTCTCCCCACGCCCCCCTCTCCCCCACACATTCTTTTTTCTCCCCAAAATTCCCTACCTTTACCCCAAAACCAACACAACCATGAAACCCCACACCCTCACACTCCCCCTGCTCACCTCCCTCGCCCTGCTCCTCGCGACCTCCATCGCCACAGGCTCCCGGCAAGACAACAACTTCAGCCAAGACCCTACAACCTTCATCCAACAGATGACGGACATATTCTCGCAAACCCCCGACGAGAAACGCGCTCTCACCGCCATACAGCAAATGACCGACTACGTCAACACCGCCTCCCCCAACGACTTCCAACTCTTCGTCGAAGTCTGCGACGTCATACGACACAAAAAAGGCAAACCCTTCCCCGACTACATTACCGCACTCAACACCTTCCAAACCCTCGCCAACTCACAACGCATCAAAGGCGACAACCTCAACACCTGGAAATCCGTCCTACAATCCAAATCCAAAAAACTCGCCTCACTAAAGAAATTCCTCGACCAAACCACAGCCTACGCCCAACGAGGCATAATTTTCCTCTCCAACGCCACACAATGGGCCGTCCCCGACCCCTCTAAAGTCCACTTCCAAGAAGTCGACGGCGACCTCAACTTCAAAGTCGACGAGACCACACTACGCTGCTTCAGCCAAGGCGACAGCATCGACATCAACAACACCAGCGGCACAGTCTACACCAAGACAGGCAAATGGCTCGCCGACCATGGCACCATAACTTGGCAACGCGCCGGCCTCGACCCCACAAAAGTCTACGCCACACTCGGCTACTACAGCATAGAACTCAAATCCAACGAGGTATCCGCCGACTGCCACTTCGTAAACCAAAACTACTTCTCCGAAACCCTCTCCGGACGCGTCACCTACAAATGCGTCAGCCGCAAAACACAATACGGCATGCGCTACCCAAAATTCGAGACCCTCGAAGGCCAACGCATGGAAATGCCCAACCTCTTCAACAGCGTAGGCTACCGTGGCGGCTTCATGCAAACCGGCTCCTCCTTCGTAGGCAGCGGCAGCGTATGGCTCCCAGCCGAAGTCTACATCCACCACGGCGACACCGTCCTCGCCACATTCAGCGCCCCTGGCTTCATCATGTCACCCTCCTCCATCGAGAGCACCAAAACCGAAGTCAACATCACCCTCGCCTACGACGCCCTAACACACCCGGGGCTAACATTCCGCTACGACGACAAGAAACGACGCATCGAACTCACCCGAGGCCCCAAAGGCATCGAGAAAGCCAAATACCGCGACTCCTACCACAAAGTCAATATCGACGCCGAACTCGTGCAATGGGACATCGACGGCGGCAAACTATACCTCACACAAGTCGACGGCGCTCCCGTCAAAACCATCTACATCGAGAGCC
This sequence comes from uncultured Marinilabiliaceae bacterium, assembly GCA_964588595.1. Taxonomy (GTDB): domain Bacteria; phylum Bacteroidota; class Bacteroidia; order Bacteroidales; family Marinilabiliaceae; genus W3P20-009. The sequence continues at coordinate 6,193 of CAZPPW010000066.1, read as the reverse complement.
AAGCCTACTACTCCGAACAAGACTTCAACAAACTCTGGGGCATGGAAACCACTCACCCGCTCCAGACCATAGCCGACTTCGTCCGATACAACGGCGGCGGCGGCTTCCCCGTGCGAGACTTCGCCGACTTCACCAGCATGACACACCTCCAAGCCCAGCAACTTCTCCTACAACTCTCCTACGACGGCTTCGTCGACTACTACGTCGAGCGCGACGTATGCTCCGCCACCGATCGCCTCTACGACTACCTCAAATTCAGCCTCGGCAAGAAAGACTACGACGAGATGCGTTTCCTCTCCATCGACTCCGCCTCAACAGAACCCAACGGCTATATCGACCTCAACACCCGCGACCTCAATATGCGCAAGGTCTACGGCGTACAAATATCCGATGTCGAAAACCTCAACATCTACCTCAAACCCACCGACGGCAACCTCACCATGAAGCAAAACCGCGACATAGAATACGATGGCATCGTCAACGTAGGTCAGGTCACCGCCATAGGCCGCCACTTCTTCTTCGACTACAGCGACTTCCAAATACGCCTCGACAGCATCGACGAGATGACCATGCGCATGGTCGACTCCACTCGCATCAACAAATACGGCCAATACGCCACCCCTAAAATCGGCAACACACTCACCGACCTCTCCGGCCTCGTCCAACTCAATGAACCCGACAATAAGAGCGGACGCCAAAAACTCCCAGGCTACCCTCGCCTATCCTCCACTCGCCCCGCCAAAATATTCTACGACAAAAACCAACTCCCCGGCGAAGACGGACGTGTCAACATCTACGACAAAGACCTCTTCTACTTCACCGTCGACACCTTCACCTTCGAGGACATAAACGCCATAACCAACAGCAACCTACCCCTCAACGGCGTACTAACCAGCAACATTTTCCCCGAAATACGCCACGAACTATCCATCCGCGACGACTACTCCCTCGGCTTCGTCATGGACACCCCACCCGACGGCCTGCCCATCTACGGCGGCAAAGCCACATTCTATAAGACCATCGACCTCAGCAACAGCGGACTACGTGGCGTGGGCGACCTCGTCTACTCCGCCTCCAAATCCACCAGCTACGCCCAACCCGACTCCGAAGGCAAGATAACAGGCTACACCACCGACGACTACTTCCGCTTCTTCCTCGACCACACCGAGGGCAACACACGCCAATTCGACGTCCACAAAAGCACCACCTCACCCGTATTCCCAGGCGTAGAACTCGGCGAAGCACAATCCTTCCGCGACGCCAACAACATCCCACAGCCCGGCAAAACACAACTCAAATTCTTCCCGCAAGTCGATAGGCTCGACGTCCGCAACACCGTCGGCAAATTCCAAATGTTCCCCAAGAAGGACGGCGACGGCTTCGAATGCCAAATGGACGGCAAACTAACCGTCACACCCACCCGCCTCCTCGGCTCCGGACGCTCCGACCTCCTCGGCTCCTCACTCGAAGGCCGCCTCATCGCCTTCACCGACCACGTCATAAAGGCCGACACCTCCTACTTCGCCTCCTACACCTACGAGGACCAAGAGCGCGTACTCCAGAGCGGTGAGCTCCGCCGCGACATCGTCAATAAGCAAGACCGCCGCCTCTACACCCGCATCTCAACAATGACACGCGGCAAGTTCGTCAACGATGCCATACGCGAGGATACCGTAATGAGCAAGATATCCCGTGAAGACCCCGTCGTAGGACGCGAGCTCATCAACCGCAGCCTCGCCTCCGAAATCGACTTCGACAAGCGCGAAGGCTACTTCCAGTTCATCGCCGCCGGCGGCAACGAGAAGGAATTCCCCTCCGTCAAATACAAAACCATGGTCAAAACCTACACCTGGGACCTTGAACGCAACATCGAAACCATCGGCACCAAAGGCGGCTCCGGCAACCGCTTCGTATGCACCAAAGAACGCGGCGACTCCCTATCCTTCCTCGTCCCAGTCGCCATCTACGACCGCAACGCCAACACCCTCCGCTGCGAGGATGTCACACATATCAACGTCGCCGACGCTCGCGTCAACCTCAAAGCAGGCGACATCGTCATGATCCGCAAGGGCGCCGAGATGGACCAACTCGAACGCACCAAGGTCGAAGTCCGCACCGACTCCACAAGCCACACCTTCCGCAACGCCAACGTCACCATAACCGGTGCTCTCGAATATTCCGGCAACGGCGACTACACCTTCGTCGACAACGAGGGCGGACAAAACGAGATATACATGGCCGACATCCACACCGACGACGCCATAACCACCGCCCGTGGCACCATCTACGAGGACATCCCCATCGACGCACACTTCGCCTTCCTCGGCGACGCCATAGTACGCGGCGACCGGCAACTCCTCGAATTCGACGGCGGCGCCAAAATGCGACACAACGCACCACACGGCCCCAAAGGCTACATACGCTTCGACGCCGTGATAAACCCAGCCAAAGTGCGCATACCCGTTGGCGAACGCTCCTTCGGCACCACCTCCGGCGACGCCAAGAACAAGCAAGACGAAATATACCACTCCTTCCGCATAGCCAAAGACTCCGTTCACGTCTACTCCACTATGCTCGAACACTACAAACACGTCTCCGACCTCAAACTCATCGAAGCACCAGTAGGCATCCTCTACTACAACCCCATATTCTCCCGTTTCGAGATCAACACCCCGCAGAAAATGGCCGTCCCCGACACCATCGGCACCGTCCTCTCCTTCATCCCCGACCAAGACGCCATCGAAGCCTTCGGCCCCGTCGACCTCCGCCCCTTCCTAACCAAAAACCCCACAGGCGAGTTCGACATACGCTCCGCTGGCAACATCCGACACGACCGCTCCACCAACACCATCACCGCCGACCTCTACTCCGAGTTCGACTTCTTCCTCGGCCCCGAAATATCCACCATGATCTACTACGACATACTCCACAGCAAAGCCCCACGCTGCGACTCCGCCTCCTTCCGCTACCGCCAACGCATAGCCGAGCTATACGACACCGCCGCCATAAACCGACTCAACTTCGAACTCGAGGAAGGCCTCGACCCAAAAACCGGACTCCTCCCCTCCTACGGCCCCGTATTCGCCTTCGATAAACTCAACTTCACCTGGAGCACAGGCAAGAAAAGCTACGTCTGCGACACCACCGTCAACCTCATGTCCATGCGCTACCGCAAAGTCAACCGCAAAGTCAACCTCAAATGCGAAATACTCGTCCGCAAAGGCAACGGCTCACGCATCCGCTTCCTACTCACAGCCGACAAAGACACTTGGTACTACATCGACTACCGTGGCACTTCCGGACGAGACTATAACCGTCTCTCCCTCAAATCCTCCAACCCCGACTTCCACCAAACCCTCACCTCCATCGACCTCAAACTACGGCGCGACCGCTCACACAACACCGAGTACATCATAGCCCCCGACTCCTACATGGACAAATTCCTCGCCAACTTCGGACTCGACAACGTCCCCACCGACGCCTACGCCGATGCCGCCGCCGACGACATAATCGACGGCCTCATCACACCCGACGACGAATCCGACAACAACGACATCGAAGACCTCCAACCCGAAAACTCCGAAGGCCCCTCCGACGAATCCTCCGACGAAGAACCCAACGACTACTCCGACGACGAATCCTCCGACGAAGAATCCTCCGACTACTCCGACGAAGAATCCTCCGACGAAGAATCCTCCGACTACTCCGACGAAGAATCCTCCGACGAAG
>CAZPPW010000066.1:0-2364 GCA_964588595.1 uncultured Marinilabiliaceae bacterium | reverse complement strand
TCCTCCGACGAAGAATCCTCCGACTACTCCGACGAAGAATCCTCCGACGAAGAATACTAACCCTCCCAAGCACCCCCACGCCGCAACCTCCCGTTGTCCACCCCCCGCCCCCATCCCCTCTACGCCGCCAGGCGTGCCAACCCTCCCAAGCACCCACGCATGTAGAGACGTCCGCCCGCGGCGTCTCTACGCCGTAAGGCGTATGTAAACCCGTTGCCCGTAACGTCTTTACACTTTCAGTAACTTCCTAATCCCCCAATAAAAATCCCCCACCCCCATCCATATCTCCAAAAAATCCCCTAACTTTGCCTACCAGTGATGCCGTCTACGTCCCCCAAGCGTCGGACACCACACTCAAACCACGCATCATAAACTTAAAACAGTTCACCTATGAACAACAAATTCCTACAACTTCTCCTCCCCCTCCTCACGCTCCTCTCCCTCGCCACCACAGCCCTCGCGCAAACCGAGCAAGCCGAAGAGCCAACCACCTCCGGCACAGGCTGGTCCTACAACACATCCTCCAACACCCTCATCATCTCCTCCTCCATCACCTGGAGCGAGATACAAACCGCCTATCTCCAACAAAACACCAAAAACGTCATATTCACCTCCGACTGTGGCATCTCCACGATCCAGGAGCGTGCTTTCTTCGGTTTCATCCAGCTCGAAACTATCATTCTCTCTCCGTCAGTCACTTCAATAGCTACTCAATCTTTTCATATGTGTGAAGCCATCAAGTCGTTCATAGTTATCTCCGACCCCGATAACACACACACCCTGACCATCAGCGAGCAAAACATCGAGCTCAAAAACGCCTCCTTCTACTGCGCCTCCGAAACTAAATTAGAATTCTCAGATTCCGATTTTGACGGCATCTCCACCAACGACATCACCTCCGGCAACGGCTGGTTCTACGACACCTCCTCCAACACCCTCGTCATCCTATCCTCCTCCGCTTGGGACAAGATTGGTAGTGGAGAAACAAAAAAGTACCTCAAAAAGAATACTCAGGCCGTCATATTCACCTCCGCCTACGAATCCACTAAACTCACTGAACTCACCGGCACAGGCGCATTCGAGGACTTCATCTCCCTCACCTCCGTCGATCTCTCCAACACCTCCATCACCTCCTTAGGTGATTACCCATTCTACGGGTGCGGAGAACTCACCTCCATCAAATTCCCCAACACCCTCGAATCCATAGGTGAATCCGCATTCGAAGATTGCGAAAAACTCACCTCCATCGATCTCTCCAAAACCTCCATCAAGACCATTGATGAAAACGTATTCTATAGGTGCGCCCTCACCTCCGTTAATTTCCCCAACACCCTCGCCTCCATAGGTGAATCCGCATTCTCTGGTTGCACCTCCCTCACCTCCATCGATCTCTCCAACACCGCCATCACCTCCATAGATGACAAAGTATTCCAAGGGTTCTCCTCCCTCTCCTCCATCACTCTCCCCAAAAACATCACCTCCATAGGAAAATTCGCATTCTTTGGTTGCACCTCCCTCTCCTCCATCAACCTCTCCGAAACCTCCCTCTCCTCCATAGGTGGATCCGCATTCTATGGGTGCACCTCCCTCTCCTCCATCAACCTCCCCGAAACATCCCTCACCTCCATAGATGGACGCGCATTCTATGGTTGCACATCCCTCACCTCCATCGTCATCCCCGCCTCCATCACATCTATAAGTCAACGCACATTCTATGGGTGCACATCCCTCGCCTCCATCACCATCCCCGCCTCCGTCTCCAAGATAGAAGACTTTGCTTTCAGTCATTGCCCCGCAAAAAATGTCTACATCGAATCCAACACCAAACTCACAGAACCCCAAGTCATAATCCTCGGCACCAACTCCAACCAAGTGGCCGACTATGGCACAGATGTCTTCACCCCCGATGCCGACGCCACCCTCCACTACAACTCCCTCTACACCAACATCGGCGCTGAAGGCACAACCCAAAACTTCCGCCACTACTTCACCAACCTCGACGACGCAAATGCCGAATCCACCAACCTCCAATCCCCCACCAACAACTCCTCCACCCCCCTCTACTACGACCTCCAAGGACGACCCCTCTCACAACCCCTCCCCAACACCCCCGTCATCCGCATCCTCAACAACCGCTCCACCATCATCCTCACCAAATAAACAGCATAAACTAACAAACAGCTGAAAGAAATAAACAGCAAATACTGACAAACAGCTGAAACTAACAAACAGCATAAACACTCCCAGGGGGGCGCACCAGCGTCCCCCTCTTTTTATCAACACCATCCCCACCCCCACGCCAGAACCTACAGTTGTACAGACGATGTCCACATCGTCTCTACGCCGAAGGCGTGCCAAAACGAA
>CAZPPW010000065.1:4938-7883 GCA_964588595.1 uncultured Marinilabiliaceae bacterium | reverse complement strand
AAAAAATCCCCCCTCCCAGCCCATACGCCAGGAGAGGGGAACCAACAAAAACTACTCTCTAAAAACCTAATTCCTAAACACCAAACCTCCCTCACCCGCATCAACCGTCATCGGCCTATCCTTCGACACCTCACCCGCCAAAATCCGCTTCGACAAATCATTCAGCACATACGTCTGCAACGCGCGCTTCACAGGCCGAGCACCATACATCGGGTCATATCCCACATTCGCCAACCAATCCACAGCCGCCGGAGTAATACTCAGCGACACCCCATTCTTCGCAAGCATACGCTCCACCGACGCAAACTGCAATCCCACAATCTCACGTATCCGCTCCTTGCTCAACGGCGTGAACGTCACAATCTCGTCAATACGGTTCAGCAACTCCGGACGTATCGTCTTGCGCAACAGCTCCATAACCTCACGCCTGCTGTTCTCTATCAGCTCCGGCGTAATCTGGTTGCCACTACGCTCAAACTCCTCCTGTATCAGGTTCGACCCAAGATTCGACGTCATGATGATAATCGTGTTCTTGAAATCCACCGTCCTGCCCTTGTTATCCGTCAAACGCCCGTCATCAAGCACCTGAAGCAATATGTTGAACACATCCGGGTGTGCCTTCTCAATCTCATCAAGAAGAACCACCGAATAAGGCTTACGACGCACTGCCTCAGTCAACTGCCCCCCCTCGTCATAGCCCACGTATCCCGGAGGCGCGCCAATAAGCCTCGACACACTATGCTTCTCCTGATACTCCGACATGTCTATACGAGTCATCTGACTCTCATCGTCAAACAAGAACTCCGCCAACGCCTTAGCCAACTCCGTCTTGCCCACACCCGTAGTGCCAATGAAGATGAACGACCCTATCGGCCTACGCGAATCCTGCAACCCCGCACGCGACCGCCGCACAGCGTCCGACACAGCGCGTATCGCCTCATCCTGACCCACCACGCGCTTATGAAGCTCGTCCTCCAGGTGCAGCAACTTGGCACGCTCACTCTCCAGCATCTTCGACACCGGTATTCCCGTCCATCGCGACACAACCTCAGCAATGTCGTCCGAGTCCACCTCCTCCTTAATCAACGCACCGCTGGACTGCATCTGCTCCAACTTCTTGTTCAGGTCGTCAATCCTGCGCTGAGCCTCGCCAATTTTGCCATACCGCAGCTCCGCCACGCGTGCGTAGTCACCCTCACGCTCCGCCCTCTGAGCCTCAAACTTAATCTGCTCAATGCCGGCCTTCTCCTGCTGTATAGCCTCTATCACGTCCTTCTGAGCCTTCCATTGCGCCCTGTGCTCCGTCACCTGCTGCTTCTGCTCCGCTATCTCCTTGTCCAGCTCCGCTATCTTCTCCGTGTCACCCTCACGCAATATCGCCGCACGCTCAATCTCCGTCTGCTTCAACTTGCGCTCCAGGTTGTCTATCTCCTCCGGCACAGAGTTCATCTCCATACGCAAGTGCGCCGCCGCCTCATCCACCAAGTCTATCGCCTTGTCCGGCAAGAATCGTTGCGAGATATAACGGCGCGACAACGTCACAGCCGCTATTATCGCCTCATCCTTAATCCTCACCTTGTGGTGCGACTCATATTTCTCCTTGATGCCACGCAATATCGCTATCGCGTCCTCCTCCGACGGCTCATCCACCATCACCGTCTGGAATCGCCTCTCCAGCGCCTTGTCCTTCTCGAAATACTTCTGATACTCGTCCAAGGTCGTTGCACCTATCGCACGCAACTCACCACGCGCCAAGGCCGGCTTCAATATATTCGCCGCATCCATCGCGCCATTGTTCTTGCCCGCGCCCACAAGGGTATGTATCTCATCAATGAAAAGCACTATCCGCCCCTCCGACGACACCACCTCCTTAATCACGCTCTTCAACCTCTCCTCAAACTCACCCTGATACTTCGCCCCCGCAATCAGCGCACCCATGTCAAGCGAATATATCTCCTTGTCCTTCAGGTTCTCCGGCACATCACCACTAATAATGCGGTGTGCCAAACCCTCAGCTATCGCCGTCTTGCCCACGCCAGGCTCACCTATCAAGATAGGGTTGTTCTTCGTCCGCCTACTCAATATCTGCAACACGCGCCTAATCTCCTCATCACGACCAATCACCGGATCCAACTTGCCATCCCTCGCCCTGTCATTCAGGTTTATAGCGTACTTATTCAGCGCGTTATAATTCGAGTCCGCACTCTGGTCCGTCACCTTCGAGCCCCTCCGCAACTCCCTTATCGCCGCACGGAAATCCTTCTCGCTCGCTCCCGCATCCTTCAAAATCCGAGCCGCCGTATCCTTGCCCAGCAATATGCCCAGCAATATGAACTCAACCGACACGAACTGGTCTCCCTCCGCCTTGCTCACTTCCTGAGCCTTCAAGAGGGCCGCATTAGCGTCATTCGTCAAATAAGGACGCGCCTCAGCACCCGACACACGAGGCAACGCTCCTATCGCGCTCTTCACCGCGCCCTCCACGTTCTGCGAGATCCCACACTTATTGAAGATATAACCCGTCACATCCCGGGCACCCTCAATCAACGCCTCAAGAATATGAAGACTATCAACACCCTGCTGACCACCCTCTTGGGCAATCTCCACCGCCTTATTGATAACCTCCTGCGACTTAACTGTGAAATTATTAAAATCCATTGCTTTAAGTTTTTATCGTTTTATTTTTAATCCCCATGTCATTCAACTCAAAACCTCTGACATCATCATTTTCGACTTCTAATAACATCATAGTTTTAAGTTTTAATGACACGTTTTGCCCCTCATATCTCAAACCCCGTGCCACACCCCCATCTCTGCCAATCTGTCCCACCCTCTGCCAAAACGACACCAACCCAACCATCCCAAGAAACCCACTGTCCCACCTCACATCCTTCCTAACCCACAGTCGCACCCACAGTTGTACAGACGATGTCCACATCGTCTCA
>CAZPPW010000065.1:0-4838 GCA_964588595.1 uncultured Marinilabiliaceae bacterium | reverse complement strand
CTCACAGTCGCCCTTAATGCGAATGCGTAATGTAAACCCCTCCGCCTACACCGTCTCCCTAAACGCCGAAAGGCATACCCAAACGTATAAAATTCAATATCGAGTGAAAAACAGAATGTGGTTCTATTAATACACTACATCAATGTACTAGCTGAATGGATTATAGTTAGGATCGCCAAATACCATTTTCCTCGTTTCGTCTGATGCGAACATTAAAAGAAAGAAATAGCGAAATAACATAAGTATGCACACCAATGCGGTTGGTGCCGTAACACAAAATGGGAACCAGCCTCTATCATAATATGATAATTCGTGTGGGTCGTGATATGAATAGCTACCATCATCGAGCTGAATATCGTGTAAACAATACCCACTTTCACTAAAAAAACTTTTTTTTGCGAGATAACTTATTTTTGCACGTTTACCTTCAAGTTTTTTTCTCCAGTAACTTTCTTTTCCCTTTACTGTATCTTGTCCTAAATGAGATGATGGCAAGTATACTTTAATGGAATTGATATAAATATAAAAGAACTCAATAGTATACTTTCCCCCCTTGGGATTTCTGACCATCTCTATCTCCTCGTCGTAGCTATTAATAATTCCCTCAGTAATTTGCAGAGACACCTTGCATGGTTCAAACACCCATGAAACAATAGCAGCAACAATGCATATCAACACACACAGAAGCTTTGGGACTTTAACAATTAACTTATCAATATAGAACATTATTTTCATCATTGATTAATTTAATCTGGTTGTATAGTTATTAAAGTCTCCCTAAACGCCGAAGGCGTACTAACCTCTCACATGCACCCCACAGCCAGCTATACCTTCCCCCTACCCCAACAACATCACCACCATCACCCCCAACAACAACTTACGCAAAATCTTCAACGCATTCGAAATCTGCGTCTCCACAGTCCGCTTCGACAACCCCAACCTGTCCGCTATCTCCTGATTCGACATCCCCTCAAGCCTGTTCATCGAGAAAATCCTCCGACACTGCTCCGGCAACCTCGCGAACGCCGCCGCCACCTTTGCCTGAGCCTCACTCTCCTCAACAAGCCGGTCCGACGACTCCGACGCTATCTCATCCCCCACCAACAACGCCTCCTGCTCATAACGCCTCTTAATCTTCTCATGCTTAATGACATTCAGGCACGCATTCCTAACCGACGTATACAAAAACGCCTTCACATTCTGCGGCGGCGCACTAAACCTCTGCTCATACAGCGACACAAACACATTCTGCACCACATCCGACGCAGCATCCTCATCCCCCAAAAAACGAGAACCGTAAATAGTCAACGCCGTGAAATAACGATCAAAAAGCACACGAAACGCACCCGTGCCAAGCTCCGTAGCCGCACGACCCATAAGCTCGTCATCACCAAGCCTCTCTATATCCTCCCTATGCGCCATAACTACGCACCATAATCTCGCATCACCTCCACGCCCACCTAACCATCTCCAAACCCCTCCCCAAATCCCCAAATGCAAATATGCCACCATTTGCCGTCTAAACCAAGAAACAAAGCCACCAACTTGCACCCAACACCCCATTCCCTTAACGCCGCAAGCACACCCAAACTAACCACATCACCCCACATCCCACATCCCACGGTCGGGACAAACCCATGTAGAGCCCTCCGCCCAAAACGTCTCACCCAAACCTATCCCTCATAACACCTCCACTACGACAAACACCACTCCAAAATCGCCAACAACTTGTTGGCGATTTACAACACCATGATAATCAAACCGCTAAAGAACAAAATAAATATGTGGGACACCATCCCACATATTTGAAAGGCTTAATTTGTGAGACACCGTCTCACATTTTTCCACCACCCCCACATCTCCCTCACCCCAAATTCCCCCTAAACAAACAAATCCACCCCAACCCACACCCCACGCACCGCGGGTTAACAGCCGTACACGTATACCGCCCAAACAAAATAAGCCAATGGTGAGCCTTGGCAAGAAGCTGCGACGGTATATGCTCAAGCAACTGCCGCTCCGTCTGCTCCGGCGTCTTGCATTGACACGTCAGACCAAGGCGCGCCGCCACACGGTGCACATGCGTATCAACCGGCATCGCAGGCACGCCATACGCCACAATAAGCATCACATTAGCCGTCTTGCGCCCCACCCCCGGCAACCGCATAAGATTCTCACGTGTATGCGGTATCCGACCGTGAAACACCTGAATCACCATCCGCGCCATCTCAACAAGGTAGCGGCACTTAGAGTTAGGATACGTGACGGTGGCTATAACGTCAAGCACCTCCTCCTCCCTCGCCTGTGCAAGATCCGCAAGCGTAGGCCATCGCCTGAACAGCGCGGGCGTCACCATATTGACGCGCTTGTCCGTGCATTGCGCCGAAAGTATCACCGCCACGAGCAACTCATAGTCGTTGCGGAATATGAGCTCCGTGGTGGCATTGGGCATCGCCTGAGCGAAATATGCCAAAATCGCGTCGTAGCGTTGCGCAAGGGTCATAGCACGTAGTCGCCGCCGTCGTCACCCTCACCATCATCTCCTGGCAGGTTGGCCAGCACTTCAATCACGTCGTTCAAGATCGTCTCATGGTCAAACGCAAGGTGAGGCAGCTCTTTTATAAGGAACCATCTCGCGTTGTCAGCGTCATCAGCCGCCGCAGGTTGGGGCATAACGTCCACGCACGAGCAGAAGGCGGCCGAGACGGTCCACCCTCGCGGGTCGCGCCCTGGAGTGTCATACAGACCTATGGGGATGAATTTGTCAAGTGAGTCAATAAGTATGCCCGTCTCCTCATGCAGCTCGCGCCGTGCCGCCTCTATGGCGCGCTCCCCCTCATTGACGAAGCCGCCAGGGAAGGCCCATTGCCCTTTGAAAGGCTCATTCCCACGTTTCACAAGGAGCACTACGGAGTCACCGTCAGAGTTGACCGAAAGAAGTATGGCATCAGCCGTGAGGGCCGGACGAGGATATTTGTACGTGAACATCGCATGGCAAAGGTTAAAGGTTTCTGGCGTAAATATACGAAAAAAGACCCCATCTGTTAACAATGGAGTCTTTGAAAGAGCCGATACTCAGACTCGAACTGAGGACCCACGCATTACGAATGCGTTGCTCTACCAACTGAGCTATATCGGCGAAAACCGAATGCAAAATTACTGCATTTTACTAAATGTGCAATAGTAAGAAACATAATAATCATTTAAAGAAGTGTGTTTTTGCCGACTTTTGCCAGCATAATCAATAATCAAGTTATGACCAAGAGGATACTAACGATGATGGCGGCCCTGTGCGCTGGCACTATATTGTCGGCCCAAGACTTTGGCTATCAGAACCCTGTGATCGCAGGGTTCCATCCCGACCCAAGCGTGTGCAGGGTCGATTCAGACTACTACCTCGTGACGAGCAGCTTCGAGTATGCCCCGGGCGTGCCTCTGTTCCACAGCCGCGACCTCATCCACTGGGAGCAGATAGGACATTGCCTCACACGCCGTAGCCAACTGCCTCTCGAGAAGTCCGGCACATGGTGCGGCATATACGCCCCGACTATCCGCTATCACGAAGGCACGTTTTTCATGATTACGACAAACGTGGCAGGTGGCGGCAACTTCATCGTGCACACCAAGGATATCCGCGGCGAATGGTCCGAACCCGTATGGCTGAAGCAGGAGGGCATAGACCCGTCACTCTATTGGGACGAGGAGGGTCGTTGCTGGATGGTCTCCAACCCAAGCGACGGCATCTGGCTCTGCGAGATTGACCCCTTCACAGGCGAACAGAAAACAGAGTCTAAACTGATATGGGAAGGCATGGGTGGCCGCTACCCCGAAGCACCACATATCTACAAGAAAGACGGCTGGTACTACCTCATGATTGCCGAGGGCGGCACCGAATATGGCCATTGCGAGACGATAGCACGAAGCCGACGCATCGACGGCCCATACCTCGGCAACCCCGCCAACCCCATATTGACCCACTACTGCCAAGCCGCCGAGAGCAGCCCCATCCAAGGCACTGGCCATGCCGACCTCATAGAGGCGCACGACGGCTCATGGTGGGCTGTATGCCTGGCGTTCCGCCCCGTCAGCGGCAACAACCATATAATGGGCCGCGAGACGTTCCTCGCCCCCGTATCATGGCCTAAGGGCGGATGGCCCGTCATAAACGGCAACGGCACGCTCCAGCTCCAGATGGATGTCCCCACATTGCCGCAACATTCCGTCGCCAAACTGCCCGAGGTGAACGAGTTCGACGCTCCACTGGGCTTCGAGTGGAACTACCTCCGCAACTATGAACCTAAGAATTACGAGGTCAAGGGTGGCAAACTAACGCTCACAGCTTCAACCGAGAGCATCGACGGCGAAGGCACGCCAACGTTCGTAGGACGCCGTCAGGAGAATATAGACTTCCTGGCCGAGACCACACTGTCCCTCGAGGGCAAGAGCGCGGGCGACGAAGCCGGCATGTCTCTCTACATGAAGTGCCACACCCACTACGATGTCTCACTCGTGCGCACCGATGCCGGCAAGACTGTCGTAAGGTTGCGTTACAGGATTGGCGAGCTGCGCCACATAGAGAAGGAAGTCGAGGTAAGCGGCCGCGACATTACAGTGCGCATCGAAGGCAGCAAGGAACTCTACTACTTCAGCTATTCAACAGATGGCAAGACATTCACTCCCATGGGCAAGATGAACACCCGCTTCATCAGCACCGAGGCCGGTGGCGGCTTCACCGGCGCATACATCGCCCTCTACGCCCAAAAAACCAACGCCAAAGCCAACTGCAAAGCCATCTTCAACCGCTTCACCTACAAAGCAAAATAAACCATAACTTCCCC
>CAZPPW010000064.1:0-8558 GCA_964588595.1 uncultured Marinilabiliaceae bacterium | reverse complement strand
ATGTTGGAGTATTCTCGTGGAAGTTTTGGAGGATATGGGGATAATGGGGAGGGGATGGGGGAGGTGTGGGTTGGGAGGCGGGATGGAGGTGGGGGGAAGGGGGGATGGAGTGGTGGATAGGAGAGTAAGAGGGTGAGGTGGGGGAGATGTATGGGTCATTCTTCATATCTTTGCGTGCAAAATAGAAGTATGGGTTTTCCATTGGCTTTTGAGGAGCGTTTGCGTAGGCAGCGTGGTGACGCGGAGGACTTGTTGGAGTCTATCCGGGGAGGGGCGTCGTTGTCGGTGCGGTTGAACCCTGGGAAGGTTGTGGGGCTGGAGGATTTGGTGGATGGCGCGGAGGTGGTGCCGTGGTGTGGTGAGGGGCGTTATTTGCGAGAGCGTCCGAATTTCACGTTGATGCCGCAGTTGCATGGTGGTGCGTTTTATGTGCAGGAGCCGTCGAGCATGTCGCTTGGTGCGGCGTTGGATGTGGCGTTGCCTTTGATAGGCGGTGAGCCGGTGTGCTTGGACTTGTGCGCGGCGCCTGGAGGTAAGGCTACGTTGCTGATGTCGAGGGTTGGGAAGGGTGGTGTTGTGGTGGCGAATGAGGTGGTGCGGCAGCGGGCGTGGATATTGCGGGAGAATGTGGCCAAGTGGGGTAGCGCGTCGGCGATAGTGACGAACCGTACGGCGGGTCAGATTGGGGAGTCGGGGGTGATGTTTGACTTAATCACGGTGGATGCGCCGTGCTCGGGCGAGGGTATGTTCAGGAAGGACGCGGGGGCTGTGAGTGAGTGGTCGGAGCAGGGTGCGGCGCAGTGCGCGGTGAGGCAGAGGGAGATATTGGGGGCGATATGGCCGGCTTTGCGGGCTGGCGGGTTGATGGTGTATTCGACGTGCACGTATAACCCTGAGGAGAATGAGAGGAATATTGATTGGCTTCACGATACGTATGGTGCGAGGGCGTTGGAGCTTGAGTTGCCTGCGGAGGTGGAGCGTATAGATACGAGGGCGGGTGTGGCGTATGGGTTTTACCCACATAAGGTGCGGGGCGAGGGTTTTTTCTTGTGCTTGTTGAGGAAGGGTGATGATGACGGGGTCGTGGCGGTGAGGCGTGGCAAGAGGCAGGTGGGGCAGTATAGGCAGTATAGGGGTGCGTTGGGGTGCGTGGAGGGTTTGAGTGTGTATCAGAGGGGAGAGGAGTTGTATGGGTTTCCGGTGGGGTTGTCTCAGCGGATGGTTGGGTTGGCAGAGGCGTTGGACCCGCTTATGGCCGGGGTGCATGTGGGGACGGTTATGGAGAAGAGGGGGAAGGTGGCGGTGTGCCCTGGGGCGGAGTTGCCGTTGTCGATGGCGTATGTGAGGGGGAGCATGGCGGAGGTGGAGGTGTCGCTGGAGGTGGCACGGAAGTATCTGCATGGTGACGCGGATATTGCGTTTGGGGAGGGTGTGGCTGATGGTTGGGTTGTGGTGACGTATGGGGGATTGCCGTTGGGGTTTGTGAAGAAGATGGGTGGTAGGGTGAACAACTATTACCCGAAGGAGTGGCGAATAAAGATGGATATCCAAAAAACAATATAGAGCGCAGATGGCACGCAACAAGAAGAATAAGCCGGAGCTGTTGCAGGTGACGGTGGCCGACATGGCGGCGGAGGGCAAATCGATATGCAGGGTAGAGGATCAGGTGGTGTTTGTGAGCGGGGCTGTACCTGGGGATGTTGTCGACATACAGATAACCAAGAAGCGGTCGAATTACGCTGAGGGTTTCATCACCCGTTTTCATAAGTATTCGCCGATGAGGGTAGAGCCTTTCTGCCCGCATTTTGGGAAGTGTGGTGGGTGCAAGTGGCAGTTCATACCGTACGAGAAGCAGGTGGAGTATAAGCAGCGTGAGGTGGTGAACAACTTGCGGAGGATAGGGCATGTGGAGTTGCCGGAGTGCATGCCTATATTGCGGTCGGAGGAGAATCAGTATTACAGGAATAAGCTGGAGTATACGTATTCGGCTAAGCGATGGCTGACGGCGGAGGAGTTGGGTGATCCGGATATAGCCAAGACGCCTGGTGTGGGGTTTCATGTGCCAGGGTTGTTTGACAAGGTGGTAGACATCACGGATTGCCATTTGCAGGCGGAGCCGTCGAACGCTATAAGGAACTGGACACGGGAGTATGCGTTGGGGCATGGTTTGACGTTTTATGATTTGAGGGAGCGTCATGGGTTGTTGCGTAACATAACGATAAGGACGGCGTCGACTGGGGATGTCATGGTGATTGTGGCGTTTGGTGAGGATAGTCCGGAGGAGTCGCTGGAGATGCTTGGTGCGTTGGGTGAGGCGTTTCCGCAGGTTACGAGTTTGATGTATGTGGTCAACACTAAGGCCAATGACACGATTACGGACCTTGAGGTGAAGTTGTTTGCGGGTCAGCCGTATATCACGGAGAGGATGGGGGATATACAGTTCAGGGTGGGGCCTAAGTCGTTCTATCAGACTAACTCGCGTCAGGCGCAGAGGTTGTATGATGTGGCAAAGGGATTTGCGAGGTTGACGGGTAATGAGACGGTGTATGACTTGTATACCGGCACGGGGACGATCGCTAACTATGTGGCGAGGTCGGCGCGTAGGGTGATAGGCGTGGAGTATGTGCCTGAGGCTATTGAGGATGCCAAGGTTAACTCGCGGATAAACGGTATAGAGAACACGCTGTTCTATGCGGGTGATATGAAGGACGTGTTGACATTGGACTTCATAGCGCGGCATGGGGCACCGGACGTGATGATAGTGGACCCACCGAGGGCGGGTATGCATCCTGACGTGGTTGAGACGATATTGCAGGCGGCGCCGCGGAGGATAGTGTATGTCAGTTGCAACTCTGCCACTCAGGCGCGTGACATACAGATGATGGATGGTCAGTATAGGGTTGAGGCGTTGCAGCCTGTGGACATGTTCCCCCATACGCATCATGTGGAGTCGGTGGTGTTGCTGGTGAGGAGGGATTAGAGGAGGGTGAGGGTCGGTATGCGTCGCATGGTAATGCTTGTTGTGGGGTTTGTGGTGGGCGTTGTCGTGGCGGTTGGTCAGGGTGACAGTATAGGCGTGTTTGGCAAGAGGTTGGACAGGGTGTCGGTCTCGCGTGTCAACAGGATGGTGTATGTGGGAGTGCCGTTGCTGTTGGGGAGCGTCATAGTGAAGGGTCGGGATGCTCACTTCAGGGGGTTGCGACATGAGTATTTGGGTCGGTTTGACAATCATGCCGATGATTACCTGCAATTTGCCCCAGCCGTGAGTATGCTTGCGCTTAAGGCAATGGGTGTGGAGAGTAGGTCGTCGTGGGGTAGGATGTTGACGTCGGATGCGTTTTCGGCGGCTATCATGACGGGGACTATCAATACGTTGAAGTATACTACGGACGTGATGCGACCTGACGGGTCGTCGGCTAACTCGTTTCCGTCGGGTCATACGGCTACTGCTTTCATGACTGCCACGATGCTCACGAAAGAGTATGGGCATAAGTCGCCGTGGATTGGTATTGGGTCGTATGCGCTTGCCACGGCGACGGGTTTCATGCGTATGGCGAATAACAAGCACTGGCTTAGTGACGTGTTGACGGGGGCGAGTGTGGGGATATTGTCGACGGAGCTTGGGTATTTCTTTGGTGACCTTGTGTTTCGGGATAGGGGTTTGTATGTAGATGATGTGCCTGATACGCTGTCGCGCTATGACTGGCCGTCGTTCTTTGGGCTGTATTTGGGGTTGAACATACCACTTAGCGAGTATGACATAGATGAGGAGAATGAATTTAGGACATCGTCGGGGTCGTCGGCTGGTATAGAGGGTGCGGTGTTCTTTGGCCCGTATGTTGGGGTTGGTGGGCGTGCGGTAGTGACCAATCTGCAAATCATCACGAATGGGGATGTGGCGGAGCGTAACCCGTTTAACTCGATATCGGCATGTGTGGGGCCATACTTTTCGTATCCGTTGACGAGTCATTGGCTGTTGGGGAGTAAGCTTTTGGCGGGGTATCTGCATTATCCGGTGTTGCATTTGTCGCAGGGTGTCGTACCGTCGCGAGATGGGGTGTCGTTTGGCACGGGTTTGTCGCTCACTCTTAAGCCACGTAGGGACTATGCGGTGCGGTTTTTCGTGGACTATAACTTGCAGCCTTCGCACTCGCCTGGTTCTGCCGAGTGGATGAGCACGTTGTCGTCGGGTATATCGTATGTTGTCATGCCTCAGGATATGAAGAAGCGTCGTTGAGGGTAGGAGTAGGTGGGTTGGTGGTGTCCGTGCCGAACTATTCGCTTGTTGGGGTCGCAAACAAAACCAAAATAGGGGCATGGTTTTTTCACACTCTATAAATAATTATTAGTACATTTGCGCTGCCGTGCAAGTGGTGCATACTCCACGTTTACGGCAGAAAATTCAACCTACAACAATCATTTGAGACATACCATGCAGACAAAGGACCTCAAGAACTCCATAGCGCAGGGAGATACCTTGCGTTCGCTCTACGGTAATGATGATGCCGTCATAAAAGCTCAGCAGCAGAGGTACACTACCCTCGTAGATGAATTCATCGCCACGTATGGTGACAAGGACGTCACCGCATTCAGTTCGCCAGGCAGGACGGAGATAGGCGGCAACCATACGGATCATAACTATGGGCGTGTGCTGGCAGGGGCGGTAAACCTTGACAATGTGGCCATAGCGTCGGCCAATGGAACGGAGAAGGTGCATATCCTCTCGTCGGGCTATCCTCAGTTTGAGGTGGACTTGTCGACACTTGAGCCCAATAAGGCGGAGTATTACACGTCGGTGGGTCTTGTACGCGGCATTTGCGCACGTATGAAGGAGCTTGGGTTCAAGATAGGTGGCTTTGACGCGGTCATCAATAGCGGTGTGCCTAAGGGTTCGGGATTGAGTTCGTCGGCATCGTTTGAGGTGCTTATTGGAGCGATAGTCAGTCACCTATTCAATGACGGTAAGCTTGATGCAGTGCTTAACGCTCAGATTGGCCAGTATGCCGAGAACGTATTCTTTGGTAAGCCGTGTGGCCTGATGGATCAGACGGCATGCTCTGTTGGTGGTTTGGTGACCATTGACTTTGCTGACCCTGCGAATCCGATAGTCAAGAAGGTGGACTTTGATTTCACCAAGACTGGGTATCACCTTGTCATCACCGATACGGGTGGTAATCATGCCGACCTCAACGATGAGTATGCGGCACTGCCTGCGGATATGAAAGGTGTAGCCGCTAAACTTGGCAAGAAGGTGTTGCGTGAGGTAAGTCTTGAGCAGGTTGTTGATGCTATCCCTGCGCTTCGTAAGGATGGTGTTGGAGACAGGGCTATACTTCGTGCCATACACTTCGAGCGTGATAATGCCCGTGTGGCGGAGCAGGTGGCAGACCTTGAGAGGGGTGACTTTAAGGCCTTCCTTGGTAAGGTATGCGCCTCGGGACAGAGCTCGTTCATGTATAATCAGAATGTCTACCCTGTGAACAATGTCGATGAGCAGGGGTTGTCGATAGCTCTTGCGCTAAGTGACATAGTACTTGGCTCGGAAGGCGCATGGCGTGTGCATGGTGGTGGATTCGCTGGCACTGTGCAAGCGTTCGTACCGTCGCATCTGCTTGACAAGTATGTGGATACCCTTGAGCATACCTTTGGCAAGGGCAAGTGCCATAAGCTATTCATCCGTCCACAAGGCTCTATCAAGGTAGAGTTTTAGGGTATACCCAATAAGCAATTAACAGTTAGATAAATATGGCAAATAAGAAGGGCGGGACAACTCTCGCCATTATCACGATGATGTTCATCTATGCGATGATATCGTTCGTGACTAACCTTGCGGCACCGACCAGTAACATTTGGAAGGCGCAGGAAATCCTTGGTGACAGCAATACGCTGGGCATGATGGGCAACATGATGAACTTCTTGGCGTACCTCTTTATGGGTATTCCTGCTGGTCAGATGTTGTCGCGTATAGGCTATAAGAAGACGGCACTTGTAGGTATCGCCGTGGGTTTCTTTGGCGTGCTCATCCAATATCTCTCGGGCTTCCCTGAGGGTTGGGCGGGCTTCATCACGTACCTTGCTGGCGCATTCATCTCGGGCTTCTCTGTATGTATGCTCAACACGGTGGTCAACCCTATGCTCAACCTTCTTGGTGGCGGTGGCAACAAGGGCAACCAGCTCAACCTCATGGGTGGCACGTTCAACTCGCTTGCTGGCACCATTACGCCTATGCTTGTGGGTGCCCTTGTAGGTCAGGTGACTCCCGAGACGAGCATTAGCGACATCTCGTTGGTGATGTTCATCGCTATGGCCGTATTTGCGGCAGCGTTCATCATCCTCCTCTTCATCCCCATTGAGAATCCTGAGAATGGCAATAGTGACGCTAACACAGTATTCGAGCGTTCTGCGTGGAGCTTCAGGCATTGCACGCTTGGCGTCATTGGTATCTTCCTCTATGTAGGTGTCGAGATTGGTATCCCTGGCACACTTAACAACTACCTTGCTGACACATCATCGGAGGGCGCATGGATAAACGCACCAGAGAAGGCTGCCGCTATTGGTGGCTTTGTGGCTGGCACGTATTGGTTGCTCATGCTCGTAGGTCGACTCATCTCGTCTGTCATAGCGGACAAGGTGTCGAGTAAGATGCTTATGACCGTAACGTCGTCTGTGGCACTTATCCTTATTGTTGCTGCTATCTTCACTCCTAAGGAGAGCCTTACATCTATGCCACTCTTCAATGGTAGCGGATTCGCTATGACCGAGGTGCCGATGAGCGCGCTTTTCCTTGTGCTTTGCGGCCTATGCACTTCCGTCATGTGGGCATCGATCTTCAACCTTGCTACTGAGGGCCTTGGCAAGTACACGGCTAAGGCATCGGGTCTCTTCATGACGATGGTTGTTGGTGGCGGTATACTTCCCCTTATCCAGAACGGTATAGCAGATAAAGCTGGCTATATGTTCTCGTATATCGTTCCCATTGTCGCCCTTGCATACCTCTTGTGGTACGCCCTTGTAGGCAGCAAGAACGTCAATAAAGATATCAAGATAGATTAGTAGCAATCTAATCGTATAGAAGCCCTGGCGCCTAATGTGGGTAGCCAGGGCTCTCTGTATGTTGTGGCGTGCTAATATTATACTTGTTGTTAAATATTCAGCCGCATAGTTGAAAATACATATCAAGGTTATTGATTAGTATCAGATAAATTGCATAACTTTGCGGCTGTAAGTAAAGAAAGGCAATACAATTACATAACAAAAGAAATGAGCCAGATTTCAGACCGCATTCTCGCAATGTCGGAGTCAGCGACACTCGCGATGACACAGAAGAGCCGTGAGTTGCAAGCTCAGGGGCTTGACATCATCAACCTCTCCATTGGTGAGCCCGATTTCAACACACCCGAACACATCAAGGCTGCGGCCATCAAGGCCATTGAGAACAACCAGACTCATTATCCCCCAGTGCCTGGCTATCCCGACCTCCGTAAGGCCATCGTGGCAAGGATGAAGAGCTGGCTTGGACTTGACTATGATGTCAATCAGGTTATAGTGTCAGCTGGTGGCAAGCATAGTCTCGTCAACGTCATCCTCTCAGTCATCAACAAGGGTGATGAGGTTGTACTTCCTGCCCCTTATTGGGTAACATATACAGAGCAAGTCGTGCTTGCCGAGGGCAAGAGCGTCATTGTTCCCACAGGCATAGAGCAAGATTTCAAGATGCGTCCTGAGCAACTTGAGGCTGCCATCACTGACAAGACTCGCATGCTTATACTTTGCTCTCCCTCGAACCCTACAGGCAGCATGTATACCCGAGAGGAGCTTGAGGGGCTTGCGGCAGTACTTAGGAAGCATCCACAGGTTCTCGTGCTCAGCGATGAGATCTATGACATGATATCTTACGGTCAGAAGCACTTCTCGATGGCTCAAATGGAGGGTATGAAGGACCGCGTCATCGTTGCCAACGGCATGTCGAAGGGTTATGCCATGACTGGCTGGCGTATGGGCTATGTATGCGCTCCTCTCGATATCGCTAAGGCTGTCAACAAGCTTCAGGGTCAGATGACCTCTGGTATTTGCACCATCACGCAGGCCGCTTCCATCGCTGCCCTCACTGGAGGCAATGAGGCGTCGGAGAAGATGACCGCTGAATTTAAGAAACGTCGTGACATTGTCTACGACCTCCTCTCTAAGATTCCTGGACTCAAGGTCAACATGCCTGCTGGCGCATTCTACTTCTTCCCCAATGTTGAGAGCTACATTGGTAAGAAGACTGCGGACGGCAAGAAGATAGCCAACTCCAGTGACCTCGCCATGTACCTCCTCACTGTTGGTCACGTGGCGACTGTGGCTGGCTCCGCATTTGGTGCTGAGGGATATATTCGTCTTTCGTATGCCACAAGCGAGGAGAAGCTTCGTGAGAGTGTTAAGCGTATAGCCGATGCCCTTGCGCAGCTCAAATAGCGGTGTAGCTTAAAGCGTTAATTCCATACTAATCCCTCTCAGTTCGCAAGACTGAGGGGGATTCTTCGTATTAATCGCTAAGCCGCCCCTATAAAAATCAT
>CAZPPW010000063.1:0-8755 GCA_964588595.1 uncultured Marinilabiliaceae bacterium | reverse complement strand
AGACGATGTGGACATCGTCTGTACAACGGGGGGTGGGACTGTTAGTTTGGGCACGCCTTTCGGCGTTAGGGAGACGCTGCGGGCGGATGTCTCTACATGCGGAATGTGGCTTTACTCAAAGGTGAGGAGGAAGGTGGTGTGAAAGGGAGAGAGGGGGTCACGGCGTAGGATGAGTGAGCCGTGGGATAGGCGCATGATTTGGCGGGATATGCTCAGGCCGATGCCATTGCCGTCGGGCTTGGTGGTGAAGAAGGGGACGAAGATTTGCTGTGCCACATCGTCGGGAATGGCTGGGCCATCGTTGGCTATCGCTATCGTGACGATATCGCCGTCGGAGGAGGCAGTGATGCGGATTTGAGAGCCTTGGTGTGAGGATATTATCGCTTGGCGGGCGTTCTTGATGATATTGGTCAGCACCTGACGTATCAGCGCAGGGTCGGCATAGAGGAGGAGGTCGTCGGGCGATACGGAGATAATGATTTGTGGCCCTTCCATCTCGGCGGCAAAGAGGTTGGATACTTCGGACAGGAGATCGAATACGCCTATCAGTTGTGGTACGGGCGTTGGCAGTGACGTGAAGCGGCGGAAAGACTCCACAAAGCGAATCAGTCCGCCAGCGGTGTCGTGTATGACGTTGAGGCCATCACGGACCTTCGCCGACGTGTCGTCACCACAAGAGGAGATGAGGGTCTGCGAGAGGGAGACCATGGGAGCCATGGAGTTCATAATCTCGTGGGTCAGAACGTGCGAGAGGCGAATCCACGAGTCGAGTTCCTGGGCATCGAGGGAGGAGCTTATATTGTCGAAGGCGAAAATCGTTATCCTCTTGTCGTGCAACATGGTTGAGGCGGCACGTATCAGGAGGTGCACCTCTTGCCCATCGCGAGAGAATGTCACGTGGCGGCTCTCACCATCGGCCATTTGCATGAGGGCGGTGTCCATATCGGGGACGATGGTTGTGAGTTGCTTGACATGTGTGAGGACATCGAGACCGAGGGTGCGGAGGGCTTCGGCATTGACCTGACGCACAAAGCCATCGGGAGTGACGGCCACAATGCCCGTGCGCACAACATTGAGTACGAGGGTGTGGTAGTAGTCTTGCTGCGCCACGGAGAGTTTCTCCTCCTTCATGACATTGGCCAGACGTGACAGTGAGTCGTTGAACACCCGCTCATATCCCATGGCATAGCGACCACCAAAACGCATGGAATAGTCGTGGTTGGATATAGCCTCAATCATCAGGGATAGGCGGCGTGACAGGCGACGCTCGATGCGGCACACCATCCATGCGCCATAGATGAGGACAAGGGCGGAGAATATGCCACCAAGCAGCAAATGGTTGAGGATGGAGAGCGTGAGACCCGCACTGCCGAGGGCGATGAATATCACACCGACGGCAGGGCGACGGAGTATGGCGGATAGGCGGTTAGATGCCATAGCGTTTCATCTTGTTGTAGAGTGTCTGACGCGATATGCCGAGACGCTGTGCCACGAGACTCATGTTCGAGCCCGAGGTCTCGATAGCCTGACGTATGGCAGTGGCTTCCATCTCGTCGAGGGTGGTGAGGGGGGATGTGGCTTGCGGCTTGTGTGGTGACAGAGATAGTGACTCCACGCCTATGATGTCGGTGTCGGACATGATGACAGCCTTCTCTATGGCATGCTCGAGTTCGCGCACATTGCCAGGCCAAGAGTAATGCGTGAGTGCTTCTTGGGCGTCGCGTGAGAGGGCGTTGGCTGTGCGTCCATAGCGTGCCGCAAGGCGGTGGATGAACATTTGGGCGAGGGGGAGTATGTCGTCGGGGCGGTTGCGCAATGGAGGAATCTCGAGATGTATGGTGTTGATGCGGTAGAGTAGATCCTCGCGGAACTGACCATCGGCTACCATTTGCCAGAGGTCGCGGTTTGTGGCGCAGATGAGGCGTATATCGACATCTATGGGGCGGTTGGTGCCGAGGCGTGTCACTTGTCGACGTTGGAGCGCCGTGAGGAGTTTGGCTTGTAGGGTTTGCGGCAAGTTGCCTATCTCGTCGAGAAAGAGCGTGGCATTATTGGCAGCCTCGAAACGTCCTTGGCGGTCGGAGTCAGCACCCGTGAAAGCACCCTTGGCATGGCCGAAGAGCTCACTCTCAAAGAGAGTCTCGGTTATGGCACCCATATCGACGGTCACGAGTGGGCGGCTGGAGCGTAGGGAGTGGCTATGGATGTAGTGCGCAAGGACATCTTTGCCTGTGCCATTCTCGCCCGTGATAAGGACATTGGCATCGGTGGCTGCCACACGGTCGGCTGCTTTGAGTAGGGCGACCATGGCGGGTGAGTCGCCATAGTAGATATTGTCGTTGGGTGAGGGAGCGGGGGAGGATGTGTTGTCGTGGCGACACTCGGTGAGGGCCTCTATCAGGCGGGCGTTATCCCAAGGCTTAACCACGAAATCGGCCGCGCCATCTTTGAGACCACGCACGGCAAGATCAACATCGGCGTAGGCTGTGAAGAGGACGATACGTGAGGAGGGCCACCGGTCGTGAAAGGTGCGAAGATAGTAGAGTCCTTCGTTGCCATTGTTAACCCCGGCATGGAAGTTCATGTCGAGGAGGATGACGTCGGGCGTATTGTTGGCGAGTACGGCTGTGGCGTTATCGGGGTGCGTGGCGCATGCGATGTGTGCGAACCACTGTTCCATAAGCATCTTGACGCTTTGGAGGATGGCTTTATTGTCGTCCACCACAAGGAGTGTGCCGACAGGTTTAGGTTTGTTGGTGGGCATTGCGGAGGTTGCTTAGTCGTGGAAAGGTAGCGAAAAGAAGTGAGATGGGCAAAGGGGCGCAAAGAGGGGCGTAGTGGGTGAATGTCAAGAGATTATACAGTGGTGTCAAAAAAATGGACAGTGTGACGAAGACTGCGATTTGCTATAATGTTGACTATTAGACAAATAATGCTTTTGGCACGGCTTTGGCATTAGAAGTAAGCAGAAAAGCGAAAATAGTGATGAAAAAAATCAGAATATACGTGACCATGGTGGCGATGACGCTATCCTGCTGCGCGCACCTCGTGGCACAAGAGACGTGGACAGCCGACGACTGTATGCGCTATGCCGTGGAGCACAATCACGATGTGAAGCAGGCGGAGATAGCAGCCGACAGTTACCGCACGGCACGCACTGCCGCCATAGGGAAGATGCTGCCTACGGTGCAAGTGGCTACCAGTGCGCAACTGAACTCGGGGCGCACGATAGACAATGAGACAAACACGTACGGCGACTACTCGCAGTTCTACAACGGGTATAGCCTTCAGGCGAGCCTGCCACTCTTTGACGGGTGCGCAACCATCAACAGGTTGAGGGCGGCCAATAGCAACAACAGGATGGGGCAGAGCGCGATAGAGCGCACGAGGGACGAGACGGCCATCAGCGTGCTGGAGGCATACGCCGACGCGATGTATTATGAGGGATTGGCGGCAGTGTCGCGACAGAAGCTTATCGCCTCGGACAGCACACACTTGCAGACATTGAGGAACGTGGAACTTGGGCTGAAGAGCGAAGCCGACGCCGCACAGACGGCACAGCAGGTGGCAGCCGACGCATACGACGTGACGCATAATGAGGGACTGGCAGAGAGAGCCCTGCTCAAACTACGGCAACTGATGAACCTGGCCGACACCATAGACCTACGACTTGCCATGCCATCGGAGATAGCAAGTGAGCCACAGACGCCCGAGGCTGGACAAGTGTATGACGCGGCAAGGGGGACATATCCAGCGGTGGTTGAGGCACGCCATGCGCAAGAGGCGGCGAACTACACACGCAAGGCGGCTGTTGGCGACGTCATGCCAAGTCTATCCTTATCGGCAGGCGTCGGGACGTACTACTACGAGTATCTCAATGCCGGAGCCTCGGCCACACCGGCATACCACCAGCAGATGAAAGGCAACAGGAGCCAGTATGTGCAGGCCACATTGGTGATACCCCTCTTCAGCGGGTTGCAATCGTCGACTGCCATAAGGCGAGCCCGCAATGACATGCACACGGCGCAAGAGAAATACAACCAAGCCCTTGACAACCTGCGCAACGAGGCGTTATTAGCCACAACCGACCTTAGGCAAGCCGTGGCCGACATGGCACAGTCGGAAGCCAAAGTCAAGGCCGACAGCATAGCCTATCACGTGGCACACAGGCAATATGAAGAAGGATTGAGCGACCCCTTGGAGTTGAAGACGGCAGCCAACACATTGGCACTCAGCAAAGCGCAGAACCTGCAATGCCGACTGACCCTCTTCCTTAGGCAGAGATACCTGGCATACCTGATGGGCAACCCGATGATAAACGAATAAAACACAAGATTATGGACATCAAGATAGAGAGGAAGAAAGGGCCTACGACGAAACAGGCCATTATAGGCTTGATAAGTATAGGCATGGTTGTGTTGCTCGTATGGGCGATAGTGAGTGGCAGCCGAGGGGCGATGCGCGTGGAGCGTAGTCAGATGACGATTGCGGAGGTCAGGTCGGGTGAGTTTAACGACTATGTGAGGGTGAATGGTCAGGTGGCGCCTATCCAGGTGGTGCAGATTAGCCCCGAGGAGGGTGGCATAGTGCGTGAGCGCGTGGTGGAGGAGGGCGCAATGGTGAACGTGGGTGACGTGATACTGCGCCTATCGAACTCAAACCTCGACTTGGAGATACTCAACGCAGAGGCGGAGCTTGCCGAGAAGCAGAACCTGCTGCGCAACACACAGGTGCAGATGCAGCAGGACAAGCTCACCAACGAGCAGGATAAGTTGCAACTGGACATGGACACCGAGCGCAAACGCCGCACTGCCGGTCAATATGAGCGGCTCTATGCGGAGAAACTCATCAGCCGCGAGAAATACCTTGAGGCGAAAGAGGACTACGACCTTGCGCAACGTAAGCTGACCCTCGTGGGGGAGCGTCTGCGTCAAGACTCGATATACAGAACCGTGCAGATGGAGCAGATGGAGGAGAACCTTGCCAATATGCGCCGCAACGTGTTGCTGATACGTGAGCGCAAAGCTAAGCTTGAAGTGCGCGCCCCGATAAGTGGTGAGTTGGGACTGCTTGACGCGGAGCTTGGGCAGAACGTGCCAGCGGGTGCCTTGATTGGGCAGATAAACGACCTGAAGGACTACAAAGTGGTGGCTAATATCGACGAGCACTATGTGGACCGTGTGATGAGCGGGCAGCCGGCGGAGGTGGAGCGCCAGGAGGAGAAATATGGGCTGAAGGTGCGCAAGGTATATCCCGAGGTCAGGGATGGGCGATTCAGGACGGAGTTCATATTCACGGGTAAGCATCCCGAGAACTTACGCACTGGGCAGACATTCTACGTGGACTTGCAACTTGGCGCGCCTACCACGGCAGTCATGATACCCAAAGGCTCATTCTTCCAGTCAACCGGTGGGCAATGGGTGTTCGTGTTGAGCGCGGATGGCACTAAGGCATATAGGCGCAAGATACGCATAGGGAGGCAGAACCCACAGTCATACGAGGTGATAGAGGGACTTGAGGCGGGCGAGAAGGTCATCACCTCGGGATATGAGGCATACGGCGATAGCGAAGAACTGGATATAAACGATTAACCGTAATCAAATAGAAAGAACTATGATAAAGATTGAGAACCTAAGCAAGCACTTCCTGACAGACGAAGTGGAGACGATAGCCCTCGACAGGGTGTCACTCGAAGTGGCAGACCACGAGTTCGTGGCAGTCATGGGACCATCGGGATGCGGCAAGTCGACACTGCTGAACATATTAGGACTACTCGACAGCCCGACAAGTGGGCTATATATGCTCGACGGCAAAGACGCCAGCGCATTGGGAGAGAGCGACAGGACAAAGTTGCGCAAAGGCACTATCGGCTTCGTGTTTCAGAGCTTCAACCTCATTGAGGAGCTCAACGTCTTCGAGAATGTGGAGCTGCCCCTCATCTACATGAAAGTGCCATCGGCGGAGCGCAAGGAGCGCGTCACAGAGGTGCTCAAGCAGATGAGCATCAGCCACCGGGCGAGCCACTTCCCACAACAGCTCTCGGGCGGACAACAGCAGAGAGTTGCCATAGCACGCGCCATAGTAGGCCGACCTAAACTCATCCTGGCCGACGAGCCCACGGGCAACCTTGACAGCCGCAACGGCGAGGAGGTCATGCAACTGCTCAGCGAACTGAACCGCGAGGGCGCAACAATCGTCATGGTGACGCACAGCCAACGTGACGCATCGTACGCCATGCGCACCATACACCTCTTCGATGGTCAGATAGTCAACAAGTAGAACTTAGCAGCAGAGACTATGATTTGGTTTAGAAACTTCGTGCATACCCTGCGCCGCTTCCTCTTGGCGAGCATAACCAACCTCGTGGGGCTTGTCGTGGCATTCGGCGCATTCTACGTCATCATGACGCAGGTGGAGTACGACTTCACCTACGACAAGGGCTATGAGGACTATCAGAACCTCGTCCGCATCGACATACAGACCAAGGAGGACATCACCTCGCGCCAGCTATGGATATGCCTACCCCTCGCACGGACAATAGCCGAGAGCTCGCCCCACATCACAGACTACAGCATCATACAAGGCTGGACATCCAACACCGACGTCTGGGTAGGCGACAGCAAGATGGGCACGGCCAACATGACCTGCGGGTTCGACAACTTCCTCTCCCCCTTCCGACCTAAGATGCTGGTGGGCGACACCGAGTCGCTCAATGGCGGCAAATGCCTCATCCCGAAGAGCCTCGCCGAACGATACTACGGCCACACCGACTGCGCCGGACAGACGCTCCACCTCGGCGAGAAGAACTCAGGACGAGACATCGAGGTAGGCGGCGTATACGAGGACTTCGCCGAGAACAGCACCATAGGCAACGCCATCTTCATCAAATACAGCAACGAATACGCCAAAGGTGAGGACAACTGGCAACAGTTCAACTACAACCTCTACCTCCGACTCGACGACATAGCCGTGGCAGACGAGGTGATGAAGACCGCCTCCGACTACGTGCTCAAGAACGCCCCCACACAAATAACCAACGAGACCACCTCCGAATACACATGGATCCACTACACCCCCATGAGCGAAGTGCACTTCTCGAACGTGGGAGGCAACGCCCAGACAAGCCACACCACCCTCTACCTGCTCATCATCATATCCATCGCCATAGTATGCGTGGCGGGCATCAACTTCATGAACTTCAGCCTCGCCGAGACCCCCATGCGCATCCGCAGCATCAACACACAGAAGGTGCTGGGCGCATCCGTGGCGGCATTGCGCGAGAGCCTTATAACCGAGAGCGTGGCGGTATGCATCGTGGCAGCCATATTGGGAGGCGTGATAGTCATGGCAAGCAGGAACTTCGGCCTACAAGAGATAGTGCAAGGCGACATATCATTCTCCTCACACCCCCTACTCGTGGCCGTCACCATGGCCATAGCCATCATAGCAGGCCTCCTCGCGGGCATATACCCGGCAATATACGCCACATCCATACCACCCGCCGTGGCTCTGAAGGGCGACTTCGGTCTATCGAAGAGCGGGCGCACACTCCGCACCATACTCCTCGCACTGCAATTCATCGTGGCATTCGCCCTCGTGGTATGCATCTCGATAATGTACGCACAGACGCGCCATATATCGAGCACCTACTATGGCATGGACAAAGACTACATCATCATGGGCTCCACCTCCGCCCAACTGTACGACCACCGCGACGCCGTGCGCAACGAGCTGCTATCCGTCACAGGCGTGGAGAACGTCAGCTTCTCGGGCTTCGCCATGGGCAGCGACACCTACCCCCATTGGGGGCGTGGGCGTGACAGCGAGCATACCGCCACCTTCTTCAACCTGCGTTGCGACCGCTACTTCCTCGCCACTATGGGCATCAAGATAACCCAAGGGCGCGACTTCAACGAGACCGACAAGGGCGCGTTCATCTTCAACGAGGCGGCGATGGATAAATACGACTGGTTCAAGGTAGGCGAGGCGCCATGGCCCAACAACTCCCTCACGGGCGATAACGGCGACGACTTCGAATGGCGAATAGTCGGCGTATGCGAGAACATACGCTACCGCTCCCTCCGCTACGACAACAACTACCCCATGTGCTTCTGCGTCTTCCCCGAGTCGATGGACTGGTTCATGTCGCACTACAACATACGCATCGCCCACGGCACCGACATGGTCGACATCGTGAGCCGCCTGCACAAGGTGCTCGACAAATACTACGACGACAACGATGCCGAACTCCTCTTCATGAACGACCGCCTCAACCTCCTCTACGAGAGCGAGCGCCGCTTCACCAGCCAGATGCTCCTCTTCTCGGCCATCGCCATCCTCATCAGCCTCATGGGCGTCATGGGCATATCCATGTTCGAGGCCGAATACAGGCGCAAAGAGATAGCCGTGCGCAAGGTCCTCGGATGCCCCACCGGCGAGGTCGTCTCGATGTTCATACGCCGCTACCTCAAGATACTGGGCGTATGCTTCGTCATCGGCACCCCCCTCGGCTACGCCCTGAGCCTGCATTGGATGGCGGGCTTCGCCGACCGCGTCGAGGTCTCGCCCTGGGTATTCATCATCTCCCTGCTTGGCGTCAGCCTGCTCACCATCAGCACCGTCGCGCTGCAAGTGTGGTCGGCCGCACGAGCCAACCCCGTCGAGTCGCTCAAGAGGTAGACCACATATCCGCGCCATTTGTCGCAAGCCCGGGGCATGTTCCTTGTCTCGGGCTTGTTCTGTGCCTCCAACTCCT
>CAZPPW010000062.1:0-8999 GCA_964588595.1 uncultured Marinilabiliaceae bacterium | reverse complement strand
CCGACTCGAACGACTGACCTTTGGGTTATGAGCCCAACGAGCTACCACTGCTCCACCCCGCAATATGTCATAACAATACCAACTATCTCAAGATAGGGACTAACTTGTAGCGGGAAGCCGACTCGAACGACTGACCTTTGGGTTATGAGCCCAACGAGCTACCACTGCTCCATCCCGCAATATATCTTCTCTTTCCCTATCTCTCAATAGCACTGCAAAAGTAGTGTAATTCTATAACAACTCCAAGAAAAATCATGCAAATATCAACCACGACACTAAATAAATGCGCCCCACCCCTTGTTCAAGGATGAGGCGCATTCTTCTTATCTCTACGCAGCTCGCGCTACTATATCCACTTCAACAGTGGGAAGTCCTGCTTGTTAGGCAACAATGGGTTCGTTGGGAAGATACGCAACCCAAACCTGAACACTCCCGGATAGTTCAACGAAAGCGACACCTTATACGTCACCTGCGAGCCATTTCGCTCCACAACAGAGAACGGCTCCGCATGGACAACCTTCATGTTGCTCTCGTCATCGCCGCTTGCGAATACCATCTCAAGACCCAAATCAATATCTGGGTCAACCTTGTCCAGCGTCACAGCTATCGGGTATATCTCGCCAATGCCCAACTGCTCCTTCGCAATGTCAGGCATGTCAACGTTCACCACCCTTATCTGATCCCAGATGCTCCTTACCTTGCTCTTCCACGCCGTCAAGTCCTTAGCCGCCTTGAAGTTGTTGCCCTTCAAGATAGCTCCACGCTTTGCCTGCGGAATGTAGAACCTGTTAAGGTAGTCAGTGATCATTCGCTTCGTCGTGAACTCTGGCGCAATCTGGCACAGCGAGTTCTTGATGACCTGTATCCACTTGTGAGGTATCTCGTCCTGCTGGTCGTAATACAGCGGGATAATCTCCTGCTCAAGCATGTAGTAGATGGTCGTGGCGTCAAGCTCATCCTGATACTTCGCATCCTGGTACGTCTGCTTGTCAGTCAGAGCCCAACCAGCCCCCTTCTTATAGCCCTCATACCACCAGCCATCAAGCACAGAGAAGTTCAACACGCCATTCAACTCGGCCTTCTGACCCGATGTTCCCGATGCCTCAAGTGGACGTGTAGGCATGTTCATCCACACGTCAACACCACTCACAAGCCTATGAGCCAACTCCATGTCGTAGTTCTCCAAGAACACAATCTTGCCGATGAACTCTGGTCTGTGCGATATCTCCACGATATTCTTGATGAGGTTCTGGCCGCCCTGGTCAGCAGGGTGCGCCTTGCCCGCAAAGACAAACTGCACCGGACGCTCCGGGTTGTTCACAATCCTCGAGAGTCTCTCAAGGTCGGTGAACAACAGGTGCGCACGCTTATATGTGGCGAATCGCCTTGCGAAGCCTATCGTCAAAGCGTCAGGTTTCAGACCCTCGATGACGTCAAGCGCACGGCTCGGGTCATTCGTCGTGTAGAGTGTCTGCTCCTTACGTGCGTGTATGTAGTCATACAACTTCTTCTTCAATGCTCGCCTTACGTCCCAGATAGCCTCGTCGTCCACGCCCTGTATCTTCTCCCAATATGCCTTGTTCGACACGTCCTTCAGCAAGTCAGCGTCCAAATACTTCTTGTTGAACCGCTGCATCTCGCTCGATGTCCATGTGCCATAGTGCACACCGTTCGTCACGTAGCTGATGTGTAGCTCGTCAGCAGTGAAGCCTGGCCACAGGTGCTTGAACATGTTCTTAGTCACCTCGCCATGCAACCAGCTCACACCATTCATCTCCTGCGACGTATATGCCGCCAAGACGCTCATCGAGAACTTACCATCATTCTCCCTGCCAAGCTGTATGAACTGCTGCCATGAGATGCCAAGTAGCTCAGGCACGTGACCCAAATACTTGCCTACAAGACCCTCGTCAAACTTGTCATGCCCTGCTGGCACTGGCGTATGAGTCGTGAAGAGCGACGATGCCCTCACAACCTCCAACGCCTCCTGGAAGTTCAGACCCTTGTCCGTCAGGTCAATAAGGCGCTGTATGTTCAGCAACGCCGCATGCCCCTCGTTGCAGTGGTAGATGTCACTCTTGATGCCAAGGGCGTTCAGTAGCCTTACGCCGCCCATGCCCAAGATAATCTCCTGCTTCAACCTGTTCTCCCAGTCACCGCCATACAAGCTATGTGTCAGTGTCCTGTCCTCCGCATTGTTCAACGGATGGTCAGCGTCAAGCAAATACAGGCTCACACGGCCTACATTCACACGCCACACCTTCAACTGCACCTGCCTGCCAGGGAAGTTGATAGGTATATACAACTGCTTGCCATCCTCTGTCCTGACCTCGTCAACGGGGATGCTCTGGAAGCTCTGCGCCTCATATATGGCCTGCTGCTCACCATTGATCGACAAGCTCTGCTTGAAGTAGCCATACCTGTACAGCAATCCGATGGCAGTCATGTTCACCCTGCTGTCCGACGCCTCCTTCAAGTAGTCTCCTGCCAAGATGCCAAGACCACCCGAATATATCTTCAGAATGTTCGACAGACCATACTCCATGCTGAAGTACGCTATACTCGGCTCGTATGCAAATGGCTGTGCCAAATACGACTGGAACTTAGCATAGATGCCATTAAGACGTGCCACGAACTCCACATCCTTAGCCAGCTCGTTCAGTCTCGTGTACGACACGCGCTCCAACAGCAAGATAGGATTCTTCTCCACCTGATGCCACAACTCCGTGTCAATCTCGTTGAACAACTCCGTAGCCTCATAATTCCACACCCACCAGATGTTGCGAGACAACTCATGGAGGCACGACAGCTCCTTCGGAAGCTTCGACTTCACGATGATAGACTTCCACATCGGCTCTGTCGATGGAGCAAAGTTTTGCTTGATGTCCATTTTGGTTTGTTTAATCCGCGGCCGACCTCTGTGCCCGCCCCCTTGGGTTAGGTCTTGGGGGTGACAAGGGCAGTCTCACTTCCGCCAGCCGACTTCAATGTTATTAAGGGTTAATCTTTGGGGTCACTCTTCTTGGCCGTTTTCTTGGCCGCAGGCTTCTTCTCCGCCTTAGCCTCGCTATCAGCAGCCTCAACCTTAGCCTTGGCCGTCTTACGCTTAGCCGCCGTCTTGCGTGCCTCTGGCTCTATGCCAGCCTTCACAAGCTGCTTCTTCAGGCTCGACACCTCATTAAGCAAGATGTCATTCTCAGCCTGCAACGCCTTCACCTCGCTATTGCCAGCCGCAGGTACGGCATGACGCAACCGCTCAGCAAAGTCGCTCAATATGTTCATATAGTTGATGAACGCCTCGTATGGGGTAGGGTAGGGCGAGTGATACGTGTGCGACGCCCCATTGGCAAAGAACTTCGTACCCATATAGTAGAAATTCTCTGTCGACTGCAGATACTGCCAGTCCTTCAATATAGCCTCGTCACTGCACTCCGCCACAAGTGGTGTCAACGCATACAGCTTATCCACCGCCTCCTGTTGCATCTCATTACCAAGCCATGCCGTCAAGTCACGCTCCTCGTCAACCCAGCTCGTAGCCGTAGGCACGTTGATAGCCGACTTAGGCTGCAACTTCTGAGCCGCCATGCTCGGTGTCACGAATGCGTATCCCTTGTCCTCAAGCATCACCGTTGGCAATGCCTTCAAGAAGTCCAAAATACCACTCTCTGCCGAGTGCACAGCCCCGAACGTCTCATAGTCCATGAAGAGGTTCACCACCTCCTCCTTCTCGTCAAGCCCGTCAAGCCAACTCTTGAACTTCTGAGCCGTGAGTGGCCACTCCGACCAACTCTGGTTCGAGAACCTCAATGCGATATCGTCGCTCAGGTGATAGTTGCGTGCCAACACCTTCAAATGTGGGTCGGCAGCATTGCAATACAAGAAGTCAGGGCTCTTCCAACCTAACGTCTGCTTTGCTCCCTCGGCCAACATCACCTTGAACCCCATCGACGATACTATCTCGCCAATCTGGTCCGAGTATATCAACTGGGTATTCCTGAATGCCGTAGGCGTCACCTTGAAGGTCTTCTCTATCGTCTTGACCTGCTCTGCCACCTGACGCTTGAACTCCTCAATGTCCCTCGTCGATGCCAACGAGCTTGCCGATGTCTCCGCCAGTATCTCCACATGTCCTGTCTTGACCATAGCCTTGAAGCTCTCTATGACCTCCGGCGCATACAGGTTCAACTGGTCAAGCAACGTCCCGCTGAACGAGAACGCCACCTTGAACTTCCCCTTCAACTTCTTCAGAAGTTCCGTCAGTATCTTGTTCGTCGGCAAGTAGCATGTGTGAGCCAACTTGTTGATGTTGCTCTCGTTGGCATAGTCGTCATAATAGTAGTGGTCGTTCCCTATGTCAAAAAAACGGTAACGGCGCAGCCTCACTGGCTGATGAAGCTCGAAGAATAAGCAAATGTTTTTCATCGTCTCTTGTTTTTATTGTTTCACACGGTGGGCTGCCTATTTTACCACCATATCATATACTCTCTTTATCTGGCGAGCGGAGTTCTCCCACTTCAGCGAGTCTACCTCCTCCTTGCCATACTTGGCGAACATCTTGCCAAGCGACGGATAGTTCAACACGCCATACATCGCGTCCGCCATGGCGTCAACATCCCAGAAGTCCGTCTTGATGGCGTACGTCAATATCTCCGCCACGCCACTCTGATACGAAATCAATACCGGCACATTGCTCTGCATAGCCTCCAATGGCGAGATGCCAAATGGCTCCGACACCGACGGCATGACATACAAGTCACTCATCCTCAGCATCGAATACACATCCTGACCCCTCAAGAAACCCGTAAAGCTGAACTTGTCCATGATCTTCAGACTCGCCGCACGACGCACCATCTTCTCCATCATGTCACCATTACCTGCCATCACGAACCGCACATTGTCCATCTTCTGAAGCACCTTATGCGCCGCCTCAATGAAGAACTCCGGTCCTTTCTGCATCGTGATACGACCAAGGAACGTCACTATCTTCTCGTCCAGCCCCTTGTGCACGAAGTTGTTATAGTCACTCCTGATAGGATCTACCGCATTATACACCGTCACGACCTTCTCAGCAGGTATCCCATACTTCTCTATGACCGTGTTACGTGTCAAGTTCGACACCGTGATAACCCGATCCGCAGCCTCCATGCCACGCTTCTCTATGTCAAATACCACCGGGTTGACACGACCACCCGAGCGGTCAAAGTCCGTAGCGTGCACATGCACCACAAGCGGCTTACCCGTAGCCTCCTTGGCAGCTATGCCCGCCGGATACGTCAACCAGTCATGAGCATGTATCACGTCAAACGTGTTCTCCTGGGCTATCACGTTGCCAACAACGGCGTAATTGCGTATCTCCTGCATCAGGTCAGCGCCATACCCGCCCGAGAAGTGAAACTTACCCTGGTCATCCGTCTTGAAGTACTTGAAGCCGTCGCCCACGTTAAGTGTCTTCAGCTTATAATACTCATCCGGGTCCACGTATGGCACCAGCTTCGACTCCACCTCAATGTAGTCCAGCTGTTTCGACTGCTGCGCGTAACGTATCCGCTTGTTGCATATCGACACGTTATTCGCGCCTATGATGTCCTCTACTTTGCTCTTGTCCTCGTCGCCAAAGGCCTTCGGGACTACAAACAGGACCTTCAAGTCTGGGATGGTCGCAAGGCCACGTGTGATGCCGTAGCACGCCGTGCCGAGTCCTCCGCTAATGTGAGGCGGAAACTCCCATCCAAACATCAGTACTTTCATGTGTGTGTTTTATTTTGGTTCGATGAGTTTCAACAGTTTCAACACCGCGGCTACACTCGTCGCCATCGAGATGCAACCCTCACTCTTATACGGAGGATTGCCATTATAACTCTCGCTGACCGACCCTACGCCATGATCCTTGACCACGTCCTCGAAGCCCTCCGCTATCCTCTTCAACTGAGCCATGCACGAGTTCTTATGAACCGCCATCAACGCATCAGCATAGAACGACAGCAACCACGGATATGCCGTGCCCTGATGAGCGCATATAGCCCGCTCATCCTCGTCACCATCAACCGCGCCATGATACTCCTCACTCTCAGGCGACAACGTCCTGAGACCCCAAGGAGTAAGCAACTTCGACGTGGCCTGATCCACGATAGCTTTCTTCTGCTCACGACTTAAGGGCGAATACTTCAACCCCGCCGCTATTATCTGGTTAGCCCTTAGCTTCGGCGACTTATACTCCCCGTCTGTGCGGTCATACAACGTCCCGTCAGGCTTCAAGAATGTCTCAAGGAACGACCTCCCTATCTGCTCCAACCTCGGCTTCCATATCTCCACGAACGCCTTGTCCTTCTTCTTCTCCGCCACCTCAAGCGTAGTGGCGATAGCGTCATACCACAAGGCGTTGACCTCAACAGTGCAACCATACCTCGGCGTGACCATGTGGCCATAGCTCGTCTGAGCATTCATCCACTGCTGCGGATGACCCTCATTCCTCGCATAGATAAGACCATTGTCCAACCTGTGCATCTTCCCAGGAACACCCGTCCAGTAATGCTCCAGCAAGTCCTTCATCACGTCGTAATACTCCGACTTGTCAAACTTGTCCGTCCTGAACCGCTCCATCTCATTCAGACACCTGAAGAACCACAACGGTATATCTATCGACGTGTTATTAGTCGACGCCTGCTCTATATACAACCGCCTAAGGTTAGGTAACGCCGTACGCAATATCTCATCAAACGGCTTCTTATCCTCTTGGAATATCATCAGCCCAGGCAACGCCAAGAAAGTATCCCTCAACTGCGGCCTCTTCCAATGAAACCCCGCCTTCAACATCAACTGACCATCAGCCTCACGCTCCGTGAACTGCTGTGCCGCATTGATAAGCACGCTCTTCAACGAGTCCTTAGCCGGACGCTTCTTCTCCTCACGGGCGAACTTGGCCTTCAACTGCCTCGTATTCGCGGGCGACAACGATGCCGAAATCACCACCGACTCACCCTCCTGCATCTTCAACTCAAAGAACCCAGGCACGTACAAATCCTCACGATAACCATAACCCCTATACCTCTCCTGCAAATACTCCACGTCCCTATACCAATCCGGCATCGCCACAAACTCCATCTTCTTACTGCCCTGTATATAAAGACTCGGGAAGCCCCTATACAGACAAAACGACGCACCACCCTCCACATCATTATAGTGAGTGTCCACCGACATGTTCTCATGCGTCAGCTCATGCACGTTCCTGAACGCCAAGAACGGACGCAACTTCATCGTGAACTTCTCCGGAGCCTCCAACACAGTATACCTGATCAACGTCTGATTCTCATGCTCCGACAAGATGAACTGCTGCTGTATCACTGTCGCGCCCACCCTGAATGTCATCGTAGTACACGGCGACGTCTCAAACCCGGTCATATACTTATGACCCTTAGGCTCGAAAAAGTCCCCCTTATACTCCTGGACACCCAGGTTATACGGCTTCTCACCCAGCGATATGCTGCATTGCAACGACGACAACATCACGTAGCTCTCCCCGCCAAACTCCTTCAACGGGCACACAAGCAATCCGTGATACTTGCGCGTATTGCAGCCTATAATCGTCGTGCTCAAATAAGCACCCGCCCGATTCGTCTGCAATATCTCTTTGAAAAGCGAATACTCCAAGTTCGGGAGTAGTTTGCTGTCGAACTGAATGTACTTCATATCCTAAGTTGTTCTTTTCAAATAGGTTGGACTTCTGCCATATATTCTCCCCCACTACGGGCCGGTGATGCTACACATCGCGCTCAGGGTCTCTGCCGTGTCTGCGGTTCCGACTTTCACTTGTCCCGAAGATCCTTCACTCATGCGTAGCTCGTGGCTCTCGTCACTATGGGTTCTCTTCTGTGGCAGTATTTTCGCGCTGTTGTCTATTGTCTGTTGTCTGGTCGGGTCTCACACCCTTCCCGTGCAAACATAGTTATTTTTTTTCTTCCAATGTGCAACCAACCCCACCTCCTTACGCATTATTAACGCCTACCCACACCTTTCACCCCCTTTCCACACCCTATGATTAAAAATATTAAAGTGTCACACAACCCCACCTTTCTTAACGCACCAAAGGGATGCCCCCCCTGCGAGAGGCACCCCCAAGCTTATATTCATCCTTAAATATCACCGACTCTACCTCGCCATGAGGTTCGACACAAGCTGCTTCTGCCAATCCCCTTCCTCACCCCACTCATACGACACCCTCCGCTTAAGCCTGTCCTGCTCATAATCATACTCCTCCTTCTGTATCCCCCTTCTCCCCTGCTCATCATACACATACGTCGCGTTCATAATCAAATTCCCACTCGCGTCAAACACCATGTCATTCATCATACCCTCATCATCACTCAAATCAGCCAAATCAATCTCCGCCTGAGTCGACCACTGACCATCCGCGCCCATCCTCTCCACCTTAGTCAACGCCAACGTCCCCTCCACATTCTCGTACGTCATCCTCGCCGTAGCAACCCACTCTCCCTCATTCTTCACATACGTAGCCGTCTCAACAGTACCACCCGTATAACTCATCTGCTTCATCATAGTCTCCTTCCACTCCTTACCATTCGTCGTCAATGTCAACTCATTCACCGCGCGACCCGTGGCGTCATACGTCACCACCGTCTTGCCCACCATAATCTCACCCTCCGTCGTCTCCACGCCCTTCATGTTATCGTAGAGCAATGCGGCACCTACTATCAACAGCGCCGATACGAACGTGATTGCCAATGTCTTCATTTCACTGTGTTTTATTTTGTCTGAGGTGGTCACCTAAGTGACCGTGTCGTTTCTTTCTTGTTTCTGGGCTGTGTTACGCCACTAAATTACATAAGGTTTCCATTCCTCGCCCCATCACCCCCTCTCCCCCACTGTCCCATCCCTCCCTCCAACTGCCCTAAAACGCATTTTAACGCTTCAATAATGCGAACTGCGGTGACGAATGGCACGAATGGTTTGACGAAACGCGAATCCTTAAATAATCCTAACGC
>CAZPPW010000061.1:0-9096 GCA_964588595.1 uncultured Marinilabiliaceae bacterium | reverse complement strand
GGGGAGGGCGTGGTGTAAGTGGTGGTTATCTTACTTTGCCACCAGTGATGAAGGTGCGGACGTAGTAGTCTTGTGTCATGCTGCTGACGATGACGCCCTTGGATGTTGATGCGTGGATGAATTTGTCTTCCTTGAGGTATATTCCCACGTGGTTGGGTGTGCTTGACTTCTTACCGTCTGTGCGGAAGAATACGAGATCGCCCTCCTTCAGGCTGGATTTCTTTATCTTGCTGCAATTATCTTGCAATATGCCTGCCGAGCTGCGGCTGAGGTTCTTGCCGTACACATTCTTGTATATCAGTCCTGTGAGGCCGGAGCAGTCCACGCCGCTTCTTGATTTACCGCCATATTTGTAAGATGTTCCGATCCACGATGCCGACTCGATATATAGTTGCGCATTCTTCACGCCACTGCTGCTCACACCGAGTTTCTTGCACGCCTTGGCGAGGCTGCCTGTCGGTTTCTCCACCCTGTCGTCATTCAGCGTGCTTTGCCTTTTGCTGCCGCTATTGTCTTTGCTTGTCTCACGTGAAGCCGAGCATGACGTCATGCCCACTACTGCCATAGCCATGGCGAGAATACATAATAAAGTCTTGATTTTCATATTATCTTGTTAGTTTAATTCAACTTCCGAAGTAACGACACCACTCTCTTTATCTGTTAGTAGAGATGTTTCAGACGATGCCTTTACGTCTGATTGGGAGGGCGGGGATTGCGTTATCCCCATACTTCCCTACGCCTCGCTGACCGCCTGGGTGAGCTTGTTCAGCTTGGCCTCAGCGTCGGACACTGTAGCCTTGCATTTTTCGATAAGACCGAGGGCTTTCTCTACATCTGCTATCATCTCGTCAAATCCTGTCGTCTGCTCCCTGTTCTCCAGTTTCGCTACGATATCCTGGATGTTCTTTACTGCCTCATCGTATGAGAACTTTTCTTCCTTCTTTGCCATGGGTCTACTGTTTATTATCCGTTATTGACGGAAGTACAAGTGTTATCGCTGTGCCTTTTTTTCTGCCTGGCTCTATAATCAGGTCGCCACCGTTAGCCTTGGCCAACTCGCGGCATATTGTCAGTCCGATGCCATTGCCCTTCTCGTTGTCTGTTCCTTGTGTCGAGGTCAGCGTCTCGTCCCTATTGAATTTAGCGATATCCTCAACTGACATTCCTATGCCGTCGTCCTCCACCAGGATCAGCAATTTACCGCCGTATGTCGTTGAGCTTAGTGTCACCTTGCCGTAGTGCTTGGTGAATTTTATCGAGTTGCCCACCAGGTTTCTCACTATTATCGCCAGGTGCGATGGGTCGCAATAGGCCACAATGTCGTCGCTTATCTTGTTGTCTATCGTAATCTCTTTGTCGCCTGCCACCACACGCATTGCTTGGAGTACCTCCTCGAGACTTTTGCTCACCACTGTCGGGCATCGCTTGGGCTTCATCTGAGTTTTGCTCTTGCTCCACGTCAGCAGGTTGCTCGTCATCTGATACAAAGTCTGTGCCGAAGAGTATATACGCTTTGCGAACATTTCCTCATCGCCCCCCACCTTGCTTGTCCTGTCCACGAGGATGCTGGCGAATCCTAATAGAGTGTTGAACTGGTTTGTCGCATCGTGACCTACGATATGCAGCACTCTGTCGGCCTCCTTGACTTGGAGACGCATCTCACGCTCTTTGGCTCTGTTGAGCAGCATACGCCGTATCACTATCGCCAGGCCTGACAACGTCACCAGCAGCAATATACACAACACAAACGAGGCCATGAACGCCATTTTGCGCTCTGCCTCCTGCTCTCCACCCACTGCCTCACGCACGCCCTCGGCTTCGGCCAACCTGTAACGCATCTCCTCCGTCTCGCCATACCCGTTGTTACTCATGAGGTTGTCCGCCTCACGGTCGCGGAGTTTCCTCCGTAGGCGCGAATACTCGTTCATCGTGGCGTATGCCGTCTCGAAATCTTTAAGTTCCGCCTCTATGTTCGACTCCACACGCAAAATCACGGTTATCCTGTCGAGGTCGTCCTCGCTCGTCATGTTGCGTGCCAGTTTGATGAGCCTCAATGCCTCGCGAACATCACCGCCTTTGAGCAGGGTGTTAGCCTTACCCGTCAGCACGTCGGCCATGGCTGCGGTGTCAGGATTGACATCGAGCAGGTCCTCGGCATCGCCGTAGAACTTGATGGCTCTCACGAAGTCCTTAGCGTCGGCAAATGTGTTGCCCAGCCCGGCGTATGCATGAATCATCGTCCTGAAGTCTTGAGTTCTCTCGGCCTCGCCACGCAATGACTCGTATGCCTTCACCGCCCTGTCGTATTGCCCTTTCCAGCGGTAAAACTCAGCCAGTACATCAGTAGCATTGCGCCGGTCGTTCATGCTCTGCGCCTTGTTGAGAGCCTCGTGGAACAACTCTTCGGCCTTATCGTCTTGCCCGTTATCCCACATCATGCGCCCTATCGCTATTTGGCGGTCGGTGGGTGTCTGGGACTTGCCGCTGAGGTCTTGCACCGTAGCGTCGAGTTCTATCCTGTCGCGCATACGCTCACGTGACATCTCGGGCGGCACTGCGCTTGCTATCGCTGCTATGGCTGTGGCCGCTACTATGGTGGTCAGAGTATGGCGCAGGGGTCTCATCATGGGGTCTGCTTTTTATTTCTTGTAAGTGTCTACGTGGCGGTTGACCTTGCTGGGATACAGGTCTCTGAGGTTTATTATGATGGCTGTTTCTTCCACGTCGCCGAACTCATCGTTTATAGCTGTGCCGAACACTTTCATGGATGGGGACAGTGTCATGTAGGCATTCACAAGGGGGGGGATATTTTCACCCAACTCACGGACCTTCTTGACGAGAATCTTATAGTCCTCTTGGAAGTTGCCAGCCGTGAACACTGCCTTTTCCTCTTCCTCTGTGAGCCCTACTTTCAGAGGATTATAGGCATAGACAAGGTGGCTCTTGTCGCCAAAATATTTATGCCAGAAACCCATAATATAGTCGCGGGCGCGGGTGTTGAAATGGGTGTACATCGTGACCTTGCCGAAGAAATATGTCACGTCGGGATGATCTACTGTCAGCGAGCCCAAGCCGTCCCATAAGTTGTCGAGGGCGAAGAGGCTCTTGGCTCCCATCTTACTGCTCTGGTACTTAGGCTGTACGAACGAGCGTCCGAGTTCTATCGTCTTTGGGAAATAATCTCTTATGAACTCGTCGGTGAAGTGGAACATGTGGGATGTGGCCAGATACTTCACACCCTCTTGGTTTTGCGGCAAATCTTTGCAGAGTATATACCTGTATCCGCCCAATATCTGCTGGTCTTGTGGATCCCACACCACCAACTGCCTGAACGGGATGTCGGTGGTGTCGTACTCGTCGATGTCGAGTGACTTGCCTGTGCCACCGCCCGCCATTCTGAAAGCCTCCTCGCGCAGGCGTCCCACTTCGCGCATTAGCGCAGGTGCCTCGGCAGCCGAGAAGTCATATATCAAGTTGCCGCCTTTATTCGTGTTACGCACGAAATGCGCCCGAGACAGTTCGCCCATGAGTTCTTCGCGCGATATAGGTTCGGCTATCGGTTCCATCTTAAATCTTACTTTTAATCTGATATTCTCCTTGTGTCGGCAAGCACATCCTGCCGCACTTTACGAAATTAAGGAAATTTGTCGAAAGTTGTTGCCCCACGCCCCTTAATAGCCCTTAATTATGCGTGGCCATGCTTCACGCCGAGCATAGCCTCATATGCCATTTGTGTGACATTTGCACAGCCTTCGTGCCGCATATACTGACCCAATAGAACTGACATGGCGCTATGGTGCGGAAAGTGGCGTGTTGCTCAAAC
Organism: uncultured Marinilabiliaceae bacterium; assembly: GCA_964588595.1. Classification (GTDB taxonomy): domain Bacteria; phylum Bacteroidota; class Bacteroidia; order Bacteroidales; family Marinilabiliaceae; genus W3P20-009. Next base: position 5,273 of record CAZPPW010000061.1, on the reverse strand, counting down.
GACGCACAGTATACCATGTTCCGCTATTATTTGTACCCACTTCAAATAGCAATTTCCGCTCCAAAATGCAATGTGTAGATTACACTTTTACCCCCTTTCTCATTACCTTTGCTAACGATGCAGTGAGATATAACTACGCTCGGCAACAACATCATGCAGACCCTCGTGAACATACAAAACGACTTGCTCTCAGAGCTCAAGCCCTGGGTAAAGCGTGGGCTCATGGATCATATAAACTGGGATGACCGGCTCATCGGCATCAAGGGGTCGCGAGGCATAGGCAAGACCACATTTCTGCTGAACTACGCCAAAATGCTCACAGGCAAGGCCAAATGCCTCTATGCTGACCTTAACGACTTCTATTTCGCCAACCGCTCTATAGTCTCCCTTGCCGACGAGTTTGTCAAGACTGGGGGACATACGCTCCTACTCGACCAGGTGTATAAATATCCTGATTGGTCGAAAGAGTTGCGAACATGCCATGATAATTTCCCCGACCTACACATAGTATTCACTGGCTCGCCCGTCATACGTCTTAAGGACGAGAATCCGCACCTACATGGGCTTGTCAACGTGTATAGCCTTGAGGGGTTTTCGTTTAGGGAGTATCTCAACTATTCGGCTGGCACTAACTTTCCTGCTGTGTCGCTTAGTGACATACTGGAGCATCATGTTGACATCTGTCGCGACATAGCGCAGAAAGTAAAGCCATTGGCCTTCTTCAGCGACTACTTGCGGCATGGCTTCTACCCTTATTTTCTGGGGCAGAAAAACGTATATCCTGACCTTGTCAAGACTATCAACTTGGTGCTTGAGGTCGAGATAAGCTACCTGCAACAAATAGACATAAAGCTGTTGCCCAAACTTAGAAAGCTGCTCTATACCATTGTAGGTCAGTCGCCCTTCCAGCCCAACGTCTCGAAACTTGCCGCCGCCATCGACACCAGCCGCGCCACGGTGATGAACTATATGCTCTACCTGAAACATGCGCGACTGATACACCTGCTCTACCAGATAGGCGACTCGGGCAGCAAGAAGCCGGCGCATATATTCATGCAGAATCCCAACTTGATGTACCTCTGCAACTATGGTGGCGTGGAGCGTGACGCGCTGTACAAGACTTTCTTCTTCAACCAACTTGGATATAGCAACACCGTTGAGAGAGGTCTCGTGGGTGACTTCTGTGTCAATGGTGGTCCGTGCTTTATTGTGGGCGATGACAGTAAAGCCAAAGCCAACGAGACGACATTCCGGGTCAGGGAGATGATAGAGGTGGGCGAGGGCAGCAACATACCACTCTACCTCTTTGGTTTTCTCTATTAGCGTATATCTCGGAAGGCGAAAGCCAACCGTCAATATATCAGTTCGATACATTAACTTTTTATTGTTAGCATAGCAAATGGCAAAGGAAAAGAAATTCATCACTTGTGATGGTAACGAAGCCGCCGCGCACATAGCGTATATGTTCACGGAGGTTGCTGCCATCTACCCCATCACCCCCTCCTCGCCTATGGCGGAGCACGTTGACGAATGGGCGGCGCAGGGTCGCAAGAACCTCTTCGGCGACACTGTCTCTGTGCAGGAGATGCAGTCTGAGGGCGGTGCGGCAGGCGCAGTCCATGGTTCGCTGCAGGCAGGTGCGTTGACCACCACTTTCACTGCGTCGCAGGGCTTGCTCCTCATGATTCCTAACATGTATAAGATAGGCGGTGAACTTCTGCCATCTGTATTTCATGTCTCCGCTCGTACCCTTGCCACACATTCACTCTGTATCTTTGGCGACCATAGCGATGTCATGGCATGCCGTCAGACGGGCTTCGCTATGCTCTGCGAAGGGTCAGTGCAGGAGGTCATGGATCTTGCGGCAGTAGCACACCTTGCAGCAATCAAGACCCGCGTGCCCTTCATCAACTTCTTCGATGGTTTCCGCACAAGCCACGAGTATCACAAGATTGAGATGATGGACATGGAGGATCTCCGTCCTCTCGTTGATTGGCAGGCCATCAAGGAGTTCCGTGAGCGTGCCTTGTCGCCAGAGCATCCTCAGGCTAAGGGTATGGCCGAGAACCCTGAGACGTTCTTCGCACATCGTGAGAGCTGCAACCGCTACTATGACGCAGTGCCGGCGGTGGTTGAGCAGTATATGGATGAGATCAGCAAGATCACTGGTCGCCAGTACAAGCCTTTCACATACTATGGCGCACCTGATGCTGACCGTGTGATAATCCTCATGGGTTCTGCCACTGAGGCTGCGCGTGAGGCTATCGACTACATGTCGAAGCAGGGTGAGAAGGTTGGCATGGTCAGCGTACACCTGTATCGTCCGTTCTCTGTTGAGCGTCTTCTCGCTGCTGTGCCCAAGACGGTCAAGGCTATCGCCGTGCTCGACCGCACCAAGGAGCCAGGTTCTGATGGTGAGCCTCTGTATCTCGACGTGAAGGCCGCATTCTATGGCCAGCCCAACGCCCCCGTCATTGTTGGCGGACGTTATGGTCTTGGCTCGTGCGACACCACGCCTACGATGATCACCTCAGTATACGACAACCTCAAACTTGCGCAGCCTAAGGATCATTTCACGATTGGCATCAACGACGACCTCACCTTCACCTCTCTTCCATCGAAGGAGGAGGTGCCAATGGGTGGCGAGGGCATGTTCGAGGCCAAGTTCTTCGGTCTCGGTGCTGACGGTACTGTCGGTGCTAACAAGAACTCCGTCAAGATCATCGGTGACAACACCAACAAGCATTGCCAGGCATACTTCTCGTACGACTCTAAGAAGTCGGGCGGCTTCACCTGCTCGCACTTGCGCTTTGGTGACAACCCAATACGCTCGACGTATCAGATCAAGACTCCTAACTTCGTGGCGTGCCACGTGCAGGCATACCTCCACATGTATGATGTGACCCGTGGTTTGCAGAAGAATGGTACATTCTTGCTCAACACTATTTGGGAGGGTGAGGAGCTTGTCAAGAACCTTCCTAACAAGGTCAAGAAGTACTTTGCTAAGAACAACATAACCGTCTACTACATCAACGCTACTAAGATTGCGCAGGAGATAGGGCTCGGCAACCGCACGAACACCATCCTCCAGTCGGCGTTCTTCCGCATCACTGAGGTTATACCCGTGGATCTTGCCGTGGAGCAGATGAAGAAGTTCATCGTCAAGAGCTATGGCAAGAAGGGTCAGGACGTGGTTGACAAGAACTATGCGGCAGTGGATCGTGGTGGTGAGTATAAGACCCTCGCTGTTGATCCAGCATGGGCTAACCTTGAGGATGACGCCCCAGTGGTACGCAATGAGCCGGAGTATATCTCGAAGCTTGTCCGTCCTATCAACGCGCAGGATGGTGACCTTCTTCCCGTATCGGCCTACAAGGGCATTGAGGATGGCACGTGGGAGCAGGGTACTGCGGCATACGAGAAGCGTGGCGTGGCTACGTTCGTTCCGAAATGGGATGCCTCGAAGTGTATACAGTGCAACAAGTGCGCATTTGTATGTCCCCACAGCTGTATCCGTCCGTTCGTGCTTGACAACGATGAGAAGGCTGGCTTCAAGGGTGAGACTATCGAGATGAAGGCGCCTGCGGCAATGAAGGGCATGCACTTCCGCATACAGGTAGGCGTGATGGACTGCCTTGGTTGTGGCAACTGCGTGGACGTATGTATGGCCAAGGAGAAGGCTCTCACGATGGTACCACTTGAGCCGGAGCTTCCCGAGGCAGCCAATTGGGACTACTGCGTCAAGAATGTCAAGACCAAGCAGGACCTTGTCGACATCAAGGCTAACCCGAAGAACTCGCAGTTCGCTACGCCTCTGTTTGAGTTCAGTGGCGCATGCTCGGGCTGTGGTGAGACTCCATACGTCAAGCTCATCGCCCAGCTGTTTGGTGACCGTCAGATGGTGGCTAACGCTACTGGTTGTTCGTCTATCTACTCTGGTTCCATACCATCGACGCCATATACCAAGAACGAGAAGGGTCAGGGCCCGGCATGGGCTAACAGCCTCTTCGAGGACTTCGGTGAGTTTGGCATGGGCATGGTGCTTGCCAACAAGAAGATGAGGGCTCGCATCCAGCGTCTGCTTGAGCAGATGATGGAGTCGGATAAGGTCAGCGACGACTATAAGGCAGCAGCCAAGGAGTGGATTGAGAACCAGAATGATGCTGAGGGCAGCAAGAAGGCAGCGGCTAAGCTCATCCCAGAGATTGAGAAGAGCGCAGCGGCAGGATGCCCCGTATGCCAGCAGCTTTCGGAGTTGTCGCACTACCTCGTAAAGCGCAGCCAGTGGATTATCGGTGGCGACGGCGCGTCGTATGACATCGGTTACGGTGGTCTCGACCATGTGCTTGCCTCGGGTGAGGATGTCAACGTGTTCGTCATTGACACGGAGGTCTACTCCAACACGGGTGGTCAGTCATCGAAGGCTACGCCTATTGCGGCTGTGGCACAGTTTGCGGCTGCTGGTAAGCGTATCAAGAAGAAGGATCTCGGCTTGATGCAGGCCACCTACGGCTACGTGTATGTGGCACAGATAGCTATGGGTGCTGACAATGCTCAGTGCTTGAAGGCTATCCGCGAGGCTGAGGCTTACCCAGGACCATCGCTCGTCATCGCTTACGCTCCATGTATCAACCACGGCCTCAAGGCTAAGGGCGGCATGGGCAAGAGCCAGGATGAGGAGAGAAGGGCTGTGGAGTGCGGTTATTGGCACCTGTGGCGCTTTGATCCGCGTTTGGCTGAGGAAGGCAAGAACCCATTCCAGCTTGACTCGAAGAAGCCTAACTGGGATAAGTTCCAGGAGTACCTGGACGGTGAGGTGCGTTTCCTCTCACTTCGCAAGGCGTTGCCAGAGAAGGCTGACGAGCTCTATGCCGCCACTAAGAAGGCTGCGCAGGAGCGTTATTCTACGTACGTACGCCTGAGCCGTATAGACTACTCGCAAGAGATAGAGCTGTAGGCTGAAGGTAGGACTGATAATTGAATTCCCCCTGCTCTTGAAAGAGAGCAGGGGGAATTTTTTAGATGTGGGGGAATGAAGATGGGGGGCGACAGGGGGAGGGGGTACGCCTGGGGCATGAGGGGATGAGGACGGCGGGTGTGCATGGTGGGGGTGCGACAGGGTGTTAGCACGCCTTACGGCGTAGAGACGATGTGGACATCGTCTGTACAACTGGGGGTTGCGGGGGTTAGTTGGGTTTGGGGTGGGTGGGGAAGTGGAGCGCACTATTTCCTGTCTTCTGCCAATTTGTAGACTATTTGTTTGATTTGGGCGG
>CAZPPW010000060.1:0-9722 GCA_964588595.1 uncultured Marinilabiliaceae bacterium | reverse complement strand
GCTTAATCGGGTCAAAATTGCGGGTTTTATTTCAATTATCAGGTCAATTTGACCCGAAATTGTGCTATATTGACCAAGTTTTGACCCGACAATCAACATTGCCCTAAATGTTGCCATCGGGCAGCAATAGTCGCTAACAATCGTTACCTTTGCCACATTATCGTACATTCACGCAGAAATGATTGATTTGTCCATCATAGTCCCTTCGTATAACGAGGAGGAGAGCCTTGGCGAACTTACCGACTGGATAGCCAGGGTGATGAAGACTACAGAATATAGCTACGAAGTCGTGATAGTGGACGACGGCAGCAACGATGGTTCATGGGGACGTATCATGCAGATACACGATGCCGACCCGCATATTCTTGGCATACGCTTCAGACGGAACTATGGCAAGAGTGCGGCACTGAGTGAGGGCTTTGCCGCCGCACGTGGTCGTGTGGTGATAACGATGGATGCCGACTTGCAGGACAGTCCCGACGAGATACCAGAGCTGATGGACATGATATTGAACCAGGGCTATGACATGGTCAGTGGCTGGAAGAAGGTGCGTCATGACCCCATCTCGAAGACATTGCCATCGAAGATATTCAACCACGTGGTGCGGCGCATATCGGGTATCAAGTTGCACGACTTCAACTGCGGCCTCAAGGCATATAGGAGCGACGTGGTGAAGACGATAGAGATATACGGTGAGATGCACCGCTACGTGCCACTATTGGCCAAAGAGGCTGGTTTCAGGAACATAGGCGAGAAGGTGGTGCACCACTATGAACGTAAGTTTGGGCACTCTAAGTTTGGCATTGAGCGCACGATAAAAGGGTTCTTGGACCTTATGTCGGTGACGTTCATGGGTAAGTTTGGTAAACGCCCGATGCACTTGTTCGGGTCGTTGGGCTCGCTGATGTTCTTCCTTGGGTTCATAGCCGCAGGATGGCTGGGCGCAAAGAAACTGTGGTGCGTATATCACGACGTGAACGCCCCGCTTGTGACTTCGAGTCCATACTTCTACCTCGCGTTAGTGTTTATGATACTTGGCACGCAGCTGTTCATGACAGGGTTCATAGCTGAGCTCGTCACACGTAACGCACCCGACCGCAACAATTACCTCGTCAGCGAACGTATCGAGGACAGAGAGGAGGCGTAGGTGGAGGTCAGTCATAAGACGAATTACCGTGAGGCCTTGAAGCACAAGGTCTTCGGGGTGGTGCGTGATATAGTTGGCGTCACAGGTCAGCCAGCATACGTGATAGGTGGCTTTGTGCGCGACTTGTTGCTTGGCATACCGTCGCAAGATATTGATATTGTGGTGCAGGGTAGTGGCATAGAGCTTGCCACAGCTGTGTCGAGGCGTTTTCATGGGTCTCATCTGTCTGTGTTCAAGTCGTTTGGCACGGCCATGATTAAAGCAGGTGGGGCGGAGATAGAGTTTGTGGGTGCACGGAAAGAGTCGTATAGAGCCGACTCGCGCAAGCCTATTGTGGAGGACGGCACTATTGAGGATGACCAGCGACGCCGCGACTTCACCATCAACGCCTTGGCATTGAGCCTCAACCCTGACACCTTTGGCGACATAGTAGACCCCTTTGATGGTGTTAGCGACCTTGAGAATGGCATAATACGCACCCCCCTCGACCCCGACATAACATTCTCTGACGACCCACTCCGTATGCTACGGGGCATACGCTTTGCCACACGCCTGAACTTCACCATAGACGATGCTACCCTTGAGGGCATGAAACGTATGGCCCCGCGTATAGAGATTATCTCGCAAGAGCGCATCACAGAGGAGCTTATGAAGTCGATGGAGACAGCCACCACCCCCTCGACGACGTGGAAACTGCTGGATAAGGTGGGGCTACTGACATATATTCTGCCCGAGCTTGCCGCCATGAAAGGAGTGGAGAGGCGTGGTCAATTCGCACATAAGGACAACTTCTACCACACCATGCAAGTGCTTGATGGTGTGGCTGCGGCATCTGACAACGTATGGTTGCGGTGGGCGGCACTATTCCACGATATTGGCAAGCCACGCACTAAGCGGTTTGTGGAGGGCGTGGGGTGGACATTCCAGAACCACAACTACATAGGAGCCAAGATGCTCCCGAAGATCTTCACACGCATGAAGTTGCCCCTCGGTGAGCCACTCAAATTCGTACAGAAACTCGTCAATCTGCACATGCGCCCGATAGTCCTTAGTGAGGACATCGTGACGGATTCGGCCGTTAGGCGACTGCTCTTTGAGGCGGGCGATGACGTGGAGGCACTCATGACCCTCTGTGAGGCCGACATAACGAGCCGTAATGAGGAGCGTGTGCAACGGTTCTTGCGCAACTTCAAGATAGTGAGGCGCAAGATGAAGGAGATTGAGGAGAAGGACCATATACGCAACTTCCAGCCTCCCGTGACCGGCGAGGAGGTGATGCGCACATTTGGCATAGCGCCAAGTCGTCCTGTGGGGGTCATCAAAGAGGCAATTAAGGAGGCTATACTCGACGGAGTGATACGCAACGACTATGCCGAGGCGTATAGCCTTATGCTCTCTGAGGGGGCTAAACTTGGCCTTACGCCATTGCCCGACGCGCATCCCGACCCTGAGAAACTTGCCAAGCATGAAGATTAACGACTCGCGCCAACTCTTCGTGCCTGGCACAATCACGCCACCCGACGACCCTCCCATACTCGTGGCCGACGGGCTGCGCACACCAGAGAATGTGGGGGCACTGATACGCCTTGCCGCCAACATAGGCAGCACCCGTGTGATATTGGTAGGCTCTAACGACATGCGCGAGAACAAGATACGGCGCACGGCGTGCATGGCATGGGACTATGTGCAGCTTGTGCACGCCGAAGCCGAGACGTTGCGCACACTTATTCCCGACGATTATACACTTGTGGCCATAGAGACGACACCCGACGCCACGTCATTGTACTCCACTCCCCTACCCCGCAAAGTAGCACTTGTGGTAGGCAGTGAGGTTCATGGCATATCTCCCGAAGTGCTTGGGCTGTGCCATGAGGCGCGTGTCATACCAATGACGGGGCCTGACACGAGCATGAACGTCTCGCAAGCTGCCGCGGTAGCCCTATTTGAGTGGGCACGGTGCAATGTGTACACCACTAACAACTAAGCGAAACCAACTCAACACAACTATATGGACATCAATATAGACGGCCTTGTCATTGCCATCTCCACATTCTTTGCCATAGGGTGTTTTCACCCCATCGTCATCAAGGCAGAATATTATTTGGGCACACGTTGCTGGTGGGCATTTGCTCTTGCGGGAGTCGTCACGTGCGTCGTGTCGTTGTTTATCAGTAACACTATTGGGTCGACAGTGTTGGGTGTTGTGTCTTGCTCGTGTTTCTGGTCAATATTGGAGTTGTTTGAGCAGCGTAAGCGGGTGATGCGTGGGTGGTTTCCGATGAATCCTAAGCGGGTGGATGAGTATAAGGAGGAGAGCAAGTAGAGGTTTTGGGTAGGAAGTTTCTTAGTACGCCCACAACGTTAAGGAAGACGATGTGGACATCATCTGTACATGGGAATATAGTGTAAAGACGTTCCTGGCAACGTCTTTACACGTGACTGTTAGTTCCTGAAGTGGGTAGTACGCCTGCGGCGTTAGGAGAGAGCTTTTTCTTGGTTTATTAGGGGGTTGGCGTAGGCTTTGAGGATTTGTGAGCGGAGATAGGGGCGGTCGGCCTTGTCGCCTATCTGGTCAATCTTAGTGTCGAGGTAGGCCATGAAGTTGGTCTTCTCGGCCTCGGTGTAGTGGGCAGTGCGCTTATTTGTGCCTTCTACGGCGTCGAGGGCTATGTAGTTGACGGGCCAGAGCTTGTAGTTGGCGTATATCTGCGAGTCGATCATCTCGGCTATCGCGGCAATCTGCTCATTCTTGGGGCGACCTGACAGGGCATCGAGGGCGTTATTTATGGGCTTGCCGAAAGCGAAATGGACGTGACCTTTGCGTCCGTTGAGACCTGTGGCCATGTGTGTGAGGTCCTCGTTCTCGGACTTCTTGTAGTTCGCGTCGTCACGTTTCTGTTGGAACTGGTAGGCCTTCAGGGCGTCGCAGGGGTCATACTCGTAGGTGATGGCAACGGGGACGATATTGAGTTCCTTGAAATTGGCTACGAGGTCGGCCGTGCCACTGAGGTTGAGCATTTTGAGGACGCTGCCTTGTGTCTTATCGTCGCCATCCTTGGAGCGACCTTCACGTTGGGCGATCCAGATATTCTGCCTGCCGTTGACGATCCTGTCGCGCACGTAGGCGGACAAAGTGGAGGAGGCATCCATCTGCTGACGCACGGGCATGCCGCGCTTCACTACAAAGGACTTATTGAGCTTCACGAGATCCTCTATCCACTCGTATATCAGGAGATTGCTGCCTATGGCAATCTCGGTGGTGGTGAAGCCAGCCTCGTCGAGTTTAACGTTCATGAAGGCGGAGTCGAGGATGATGTCCCTATGGTTGGACATGAAGAGGTAGCCGCCACGTGGGTCGAGGCCTTCAAGACCACTTGCTGTGAGGCCGTCGGTGCACTTCTTGACCAGGCCGTTGAGGTAGGGGATTATGAACTGGTGCTGGAACTCGCTGACGCTACGCATAGCCTTTAGCTTAGCGACCACGCCATCGACAGGCACGCCAGGGAACAATTTAGCAAGGACGTTGAGGAAGTAAGGCACGTTGCACAGTCCCTCTATTACCTTCTCGACCTCGTTGTCGCGGAAAGGCCTTATCTCGTTGAATTTGTAGTTTTCTTCCATAATGATAACTAATGTGGGTGTCGTTGGTCGTAGGCCATGGGCACGGCACATCTATGCAAAGATAATGCCTTTTTATTAATAGATATTGACTGAGCTGCGGGGAGGGTGGCATAAAACACCCGCCAGGGCTTAGTGGACCTTGGCGGGTGTCTCTTACCGTGTGGATATCTTTGCGAGTCTGACTACGCCAAGACAACGCAGTCAGCTAATAGTACTGAAGATGGGAAGGCGTCGAGACAGGCTCGGTCGTCTTAGTCTCGGGAACGCACTGGAAATCGTTGAAGGTTTCTTGTGCGCTTGCAGGCTTAGCCGTCTCTTTGACGGTCTGTACATTACCCGTAGGGGTACTGAAGGGGAACATCACGTCCGCCGCTGAACTACTGACTTTCATAGATAGGTGTCTTAAAGTTTTAAGTCTTTCGATGAGTTGTTATGGGGCTTTCGTCCCGTTATCTATCATCTTATACGCAGGACACCTATAAAAGTTTAGATGTTTTATGATTTTTTTTGCCCTAATCGTGGATTTTTTCGCAACCCCACTATTTTTCTTGGTATACGCTCCATTTGAGCCCTTAATCTCCGTTGAGTATGTTAAAGAGGCGGCTGGGTGGTGTGGGCGTGGGAGATGGGTTGGGGCATCGTTGGTGACGCCCCCGTGTGTACTCGCTTTGAGAATGGTTTTGGGGTAGGTTATAGGGGTTGGCAGGCTTCTCGCAGCCAGTCGAGGTCGGCACCTGTGACGAGTGGTTCGAGGGTGCGTAGGACAGTCTGGTGGTAGTCGTTGAGCCACTTTAGTTCTTGCGGGGTGAGAAGGTCGGCCATGATGGGGGTCTTGTCGATGGGGAACATGGTGATGGTCTTAAAGCCGAGGAAGGAGCCGAAGTCGGTGCGTTTGGCTTCGACGCATACTGTGAGGTTCTCAATTCGTACGCCGTGGCTGCCCTCTTTGTATATGCCAGGTTCGTCGCTGGTTATCATGCCCTGCTGGATGGTCTCGTCGATGAGCTTCTTGCTGATGCTTTGGGGACCCTCGTGGACGTTGAGGCAGTAGCCTACGCCGTGGCCTGTGCCGTGGCCGTAGTCGACGCCGTAGCGCCACATGGCTTGTCGGGCGAAGGTGTCGAGTTGGACACCCCTTGTGCCGGCGGGGAATATGGCCATAGCGAGGGAGATGGTGCCTTTGAGGGTGAGGGTGTAGTGCAGGCGTTCCTTGTCGGTGAGGGGGCCAAGGGCGAAGGTGCGTGTGATGTCGGTGGTGCCGTCCATGTATTGCCCGCCGGAGTCGATGAGTAGGAGGCCGTGGGGTAGAACCTCGGTGTTGCTCTCGATTGTCGGCTCGTAGTGTACGATGGCGCCATTCTCGCCGTAGGCCATAATCGTGCCGAAGGAATCGGAGATATAGAGTGGGTCTTTGGCTCTCTCGGCTGTCAGAGCGGCTGAGAGGTCGAGCTCTGTGAGACGTTCATGGCCCACGTGCTCCTTCATCCATCGTGCGAAGCGTACCAGGGCTGCGCCGTCGCGGGCGTGGGCTTTCTCCATGTTGGAGATCTCGGCGGGGCTTTTTATGGACTTGAGGCGTGTCACGATGCTACGTTCCTCAAGGCGTGTGACCTCGGAGGGCAGGGCCGACGCGCTGTAGGCGTTGAGTTGGTCGGGGTCGAACATCACGTGGGAGGAGGAGGGGATGGCGGCGAGGTCGCGCTCGAAATGCTCGTAGAGGTGTGTGATTATGCCATCGTGCTCGAGGGCCGCGCTAACGTCGGCGGTCAGTTTATGGGGGTCGACATAGATGTGGGCATCATTGTCGGTGACGATCATGTAGGCGTAGAATACGGGGTTGAACTCCACGTCGGAGCAGCGCAAGTTGGTGAGCCAGGCGACGTCGTCGAGGGCGGATATGATATAGTGTGTGGCGCCTGATTTCTTCATGGAACGTCGGACCTCGAGGAGTTTATCGGCCCGTGAGCGTCCTTCGTGCTCCTTGGGCATTTGCCATATAGCGTCGACTGGGAGTTCGGGTCGGCCGGCGAAGAGGACGTTGGCGTAGTCGAGATTCATGTTGATGGTGATGCCGAAGTTCCATAGGGTGCGTGTCATGTCGCGGCACTCGGACTCGGTCATCGTCCTGCCATCTACGCCGACGACGCTGCCAGAGGGCAAGAGGTAGGTGAGGTAGGAGATATAGTCGGGGACGTTGGGGAGTCCCATGCGGTGGAGCTCGATGGGCGTGCCGCGGAGTTGCTTGTCGGCCTGGATGAAATAGCGTGAGTCGGTCCATAGTCCAGCGTGGTTCTTGGTGACGACGAGTGTGCCGGCGGAGCCGTTGAAGCCGCTGATATACTCCCTGAACTTCCAATGGTCGGCGGGGTACTCGCTGTTGTGGGGGTCGGCGGTGTAGATAATGAACGCGTCGATACCGTCGAGCGCCATTTGCTCGCGGAGCCTTATAATGTTGTTTGTGGTATTCATCATGGTAGAAGGAGGTTATGAGATGTGCCAATATAGCCAAAAATATCACTTGATGAGATGGGAGGTGTCACTTTTTGGTGGGAGGAGAGGGATATAAATATTGCGTGGGGTGCTTGTTCGGTCAGTTCGTTTATTTACTTTTGCATAATCAAACAAAACATAAAAGCATGATCCGTACTTGGAGATGGTTTGGCAAGGGTGACAAGATAACACTTGCCATGCTCAGGCAGATAGGTGTGCAGGGGATAGTGACCGCGCTGCATGATGTGCCGAATGGGGAGATATGGACGCGGGAGCAGATACGGGACCTTAGGGAGTATATTGAGGGTTATGGCATGACGTGGGCCGTGGTGGAGAGCCTGCCGGTGTCGGAGGCGATAAAATATGGTGGGGCGGAGCGCGACAGGCTGATAGAGAATTATAAGGAGAGCTTGCGGAACCTTGCGCTTGAGGGGGTGAGGAATGTGTGCTATAACTTCATGCCCGTGTTGGACTGGGCGCGGACGGACTTGACGCACCCCAATCCAAATGGGTCGTCGAACTTGTATTTCAGTCATGCGCAATTTGCGTACTTTGACATACACATATTGAAACGTCGTGGTGCTGAGGCGTCGTGGTCGGAGAGTGTGCTTGCGGAGGTGGAGAAGTTGCGGGCGAAGATGACCGCTGAGGATGAGCATAAGCTTGTGGACACCATCATCGTCAAGACGCAGGGGTTCGTGTCGGGCAACATCAAGGAGGGTGATGAGCACCCGGTGGAGTTGTTCAGGCATTTGCTATCGCTGTATGACGGCATCACGGCGGAGCGGTTGCGGGAGAATTGGCGTTACTTCTTGGAGGCGATAATGCCTGTGTGTGACGAGTATGACATACGGGTGTGCGTGCATCCTGACGACCCGCCATTCCAGATATTAGGTTTGCCGAGGATAGTGACGTGCGACGCGGACATTGAGTGGTTTTTGAAGGCCGTGGACAATAGGCATAACTGCCTGACCTTCTGCGCGGGCTCGTTGTCGGCGGGGATACAGAATGACGTGGTGGCGTTGGCCAGGAAATATGCCGGGCGGACGTCGTTTGTGCACCTCAGGTCGTGCCACATATTCCCGAATGGGGATTTCACTGAGGCGAGCCATTTGGGTGGTCGTGCTGACTTGATAGAGCTTGTGAGGATATTTGAGAGGGAGGACCCGACGTTGCCGATGCGCGTGGACCATGGGATGACTATGCTTGGGGACGAGGCGAGGGGTTATAACGCGGGGTACAGTTTCTTGGGGCGCATGTTCGCCCTTGGGCAGGTGCAGGGCATCATAGCTACGGTGGACAGGGAGTTGGGGATAGAATATCATCAACCGGGATTCTTTGAATAACAATATAGGCGATGAAGAACTCATTATTTGACATTAGTGGCTACGTTGTGGCCATCACTGGCGGCACGGGCGTATTGGGCCGGTGCATAGCGAAATATCTTGCGAAGAACGGCGCAAAGGTTGCCATTATGGGCAGGAAGGCGGACGTGGGTGAGGCGATAGTGGCGGACATAGAGAAGGAGGGTGGCGAGGCCATGTTTGTGGCGGCGGACGTGATGAGCGAGGAGGCTATGAAGTCGGCTCGCGAGGCCATCTTGGGGCGTTATGGGCGCATTGACACGCTATTGAACGCGGCAGGCGGGAATATGAAGGGGGCTACCATTGCTCCGGAGCAGACGTTTTTTGATTTGAAGGCGGAGGAGTTTCAGAAGGTGCTCAATCTGAACCTTACGGGGACGGTGATACCGACACAGGTGTTTTTGGAGCCGATGACGCGGCAGGGCAAGGGGTCGATAGTGAACTTCTCGTCGATGGCGGCGTTTCGCCCGATGACACGTGTGTGTGGTTACGCGGCGGCTAAGGCGGGCATCTCGAACTTCACGGCATATATGGCTACGGAGTGCGCGAAGAAGTTTGGCGAGGGGATCAGGGTTAACGCGATAGCGCCGGGGTTCTTCATCACGGAGCAGAACCGGGCGTTGCTGACTAACCCGGACGGGACGTTCACTCAGAGGGGTCGGGACGTGATACGCCAGACTCCGTTTGGGAGGATGGGGGAGCCTGAGGAGTTGTGCGGGACGATACACTACCTGATAAGTGACGCGGCTAAGTTCGTGACTGGCACGGTGGCGGTAGTGGACGGAGGGTTTAACTGCTTTGCGATGTGATTTTGTGGTGTGGTGTGGTGTGCCGCGAAACGACATATTGGAGTGACGAAATGACGAAAAGATGATTTTTTTTGACGAAGTGCTTGCGGAGTCAGAAATTATTATCATCTTTGCAATGGAATTTTTCATAGAAACTTGGATTTAGTTAGCTGATTAAGGAGTACAGCCCGCGCAAACGTGCACGGGCTCCTTTTTTTTGTATAGGGGGGAGAGTTTGGAGAGCATAATTATCAGACGAATGGTATTTATATATGTAGTGTAAGGACGTTACGGGCAACGTCTTTACACATG
>CAZPPW010000059.1:0-10025 GCA_964588595.1 uncultured Marinilabiliaceae bacterium | reverse complement strand
TACGCCCAGGCCCTCCAGATAGCCCACCAGTCAATCCCTAACAACCTCCACTTCCGCCTCAAAACTTGTTTCTTCATATTTAAGAAGATCGTGAAGAGAGTGATCGGGTGGGGAAAATAGTTGCCTTCGTAGTAGCGTGACGATATATTTCGTGACCTTTATTTTTGTATCCATCCTGCTCTACGTGATGGACATAATGAGAAAGAAGAACAAGTTCCTTGCTCTCCCTTTCGCTGTTGTCGCATTGCTTACTGTCTCCACATTAAGTGGGTTGAGGAACCCTGGCATGACGTATGACTTCTTCTACTACTGCGCCGGGCATTTCAAATTGGCGGCATCAATGGATAGCTTGAGTGACTTCATTGAGCACATTGGCGGAGGTGAGTGGGCGTACTCTACATTGATGTACGCTACCGCTGCATTCTCTGATAGCTATCATGTCATCATGTTCGTGCTGACTTTCTTCACCGCAGGAATGGCTCTGTTGGCGGCCATAAGATCATCTGATAAAGTCCCGACCTTCTTGTCTTTTGCCTTTTTCTTGCTGTTCATATATGTCACAAGCTTTAATCTAATAAGGCAAAGTTTAGCGGTTTCATCAGTCTGGTTGGCCTACACTTGCTACAAAGGCAGAGGCGGCGGACTGTTGTTCTGGATATTGGCTGTGCTCTCCTTTGGCTTCCACAAGTCGTCAGTTGTGGCAATATTGACCATTTGGATAGCAAACTATTTCTCTTACTGTAAAAATCTCAAGAGGATGTCTTGGCTCGTGGCAATAGCTGCCATTTTCGGTGCGCTGTCACTGCAAATCCTGATTGAGTACTTAGCGCAGATTACACCAATGTTCGAGAAATATTTGGTATACGTCTCTGGCGATAGCAAAGCTGGTTGGGCGCGTCCTGTCGTCAACAAGACGTACATTCTTTTCTCTTTTGCCTGCCTGGCTGCGTCTTTCTACGCTCTGCACGCAAAGATGATTAGTTATAAAACATTCTTCGTCTGCCTTGTGCTTATAGCAGCTCTTGCTTGCGGAACTTCTTTCGGCAGATTTACCACCAGCGCAACGAGAATTTGTCTGTTCTTCATCCCTTTATTGTGTGTTAAGATGGCCGAAGTGTTCCGCTCAAATACAGGCAATATGTCTAAAGAAACAAGAGTGTTATGCCAAATAGTTCTTGTTTTGGCCTTTGTGGCGTTTTTCGTGAATGATTTACGTATCGAAGATTATCTCCTTTACTCATCTCGTATACTCAGCGTCTAATCACCATGTCCACTCTCTCTATCATCATCCCCACCTACAACATGGAGTCTCTGCTCCCGCAATGTCTCGACTCCGTATGCGTACCCGACCTCACCGGCCGACTTCAAGTCATCGTCGTCAACGACGGCAGCAAAGACCACTCCCTGCAAATCGCCACGGACTATAAGTCACGCTTCCCCGACATCGTCACTATCATCGACAAGCAAAACGGCAATTACGGCTCGTGCATAAACGCCGCGATGAAAATAGCCAACGGCAAATACGTGAAAGTCCTTGATGCCGACGACTCTTTCGATTCTGACGGTCTGAGGTTCCTTGTGGGCAAATTGGACGAGAGCGACGTCGATATGGTCCTGACCGACCACGAGACTATCGACGCCAACAACGCAAAGGTGAGATATTCTGTCATGAGCTGCGAGAACAAAGATTTAGACGACTTCATGTCTGCTCGCAACTTCGAATTCCTCCCCATGCACACCTGCACATATAGGACGGATCTGTTGCGCTCTATGTCGTATCATCAGACGGAAGGCATCTCCTACACCGATTCCGAATGGATGTTCAAGCCCCTCTTTTTCGCCCAAACTATAAGCGCATACAATCAACTCGTCTATAAATACAATCTCGGACGGCCAGGCCAGACCATGTCCCCTGCCGTCATGCTGAGGTCTATGCGCCATGAGCTGATCCTCATCAAAGAGTTCATCAAGTTCAGGGCGGCAAACGCCAATGCCCCCAAGCCTAATGTCAAAAAGTTCATCGACCTCACCCTGCGGCGCAAAGCAAGCCTCGTCTACAACCAGGAGCTGCTAATAGCGTCGGCCGAAGCCTTCGACGCCTCCATCCTTCATGACCTCGATGAGGTGCTAAAGTCCGAGGCTTCCGACATCTATACGCAAGTGGAGCATGTAGACCCCAGGAGCATGGCCGTGCGTTATTGGAGAAAGCACAGCAAACGCTTGCCAAAGTTCGTTAGAAGCACAATGATGTTTGCATTGAATATATACAAGAAAGCATAACTATGGAGAATAATCCCGTATTGGTTTCTGTCGTCGTACCCTGCTACAACGTCCAAGATTATCTTGTCGCGTGCGTCGATTCCATACTCAACCAGACGTACAAAAACATTCAAGTCGTACTTGTTGACGATGGCTCAACCGACAACACTCCTTCATTGTGCGATTCATACTCTGACAGAGAGTCTTTCACTGTCATCCACACTCCAAATGGTGGACAAAGTGCCGCTCGTAACATTGGGTTAGAAAAGGCGACAGGCGATTATGTCCTCTTCATTGATTCCGATGATGAAGTCCACCCCCAGTACATTGAGACTCTCCTCCGTGTCGCTCTTGAGAAGGATGTTGACTGTGTCATAAGCCACTTCACACAAACTCTCAACGGCACCGAGCCAAACTACAAGGTGCTTTCGAGTGAGCCTGTCTTGATGTCTCCCATAGAAGCTATCGAGAACATGTTCTATCAAAATATGTTCGACACAAACCCCGTCTGCAAACTATTCAAGCGCAATCTCCTTAGCAATCCCCTATTTGAGGTGGGATATATCTACGAAGATTTAATCAGTGTATACTGCATCCTGCTTGCCTGTAAGTCTGTCGCCTTCTGTGATTGTAAATTATATAGTTACAGGATTCTAACCAACAGCACAGAGGGCCGCCCATTTTCCGAGAAGAAGCTCAAGAGCTATCACTTCGCCTACAATAAAATCTCATCCGACCCAAGGCTTGCTCCAATTGCCGATGCCGTGCGCTGCCGCATGTTCTCTTTCACATGCAGGATCTATTTCGATATGCCCGACAACCACACGGATAAGCCCCTCCTATGGAGTCGCATTAAGCAAAATCGTTGGGCTATATTGCGCAATGGCGGTGCCCGACGTAAAGCAAAATACGCCGCCCTGCTTTCTTACCTCGGCAAACCCCTCTTCAAGTTCATTTATTCCAAAGTGAAAGTCAGGTAAAGGCTCACACCCACCACACCACACCCAGACGCAAAGACGTACCCATAACTCCTACGTGTAGAGATGTATGCCTGGCGGCGTTGAGGGGATGTGGGCGGAGGTGTACATGGGGGATGAAGTTAGAGGAGAGGCGTTCCAGGCAACGTCTTTACATACGCCTTGCGGCGTTGAGACGCCGCGGGCGGAGGTCTCTACAACCAGGGGTTGGGACTGTTGGTTTCTTGATATAAAATACTTACTAATCAAAAACTCATTAATAAGAAAGGATGGAGAGCGAAATGATGGAAAGCGAGAAGATGGGAAGGGATGGGATGAAGGGGGAAGGGATGAAGGGGGAGAGGATGGGGAATGAGAAGTTGCTGACTGTTGTGGTGCCGACGTATAATATAGAGGGTTATATTGAGCGGTGCGTGGAGTCGGTGGCGGGTGTGCGGGGTAATGAGCGTGTGGAGGTGCTGGTGGTTAATGACGGGAGCACGGATGGGAGTTCGGCGTTGGCTCATGGTGTGGAGGGTCGTTATGGTGGTGTGGTGAGGGTGATAGATAAGGAGAATGGTCATTACGGGTCGTGCGTGAACAGGGGTATAGCGGAGGCGCGGGGTAAGTATGTGAAGGTGCTGGATGGTGATGATTGGTTTGACACGGAGTGTTTTGGGGAGATGCTTGACGCGATGGAGTGTCAGGATGCGGATTTGGTGATGTCGGATTTTGCTGTGCGTTATGAGGATAGTGGGCGTGTGGAGGTGCATGCGTTGGATTTCGCGGCGGGGAGGGTGTTTGATGTTAATGAGTTGCTTGGTTGTGACGCGTTGGTGCACGTGTGGCATCAGTCGTTGTGTTATAGGCGTGGTTTGCTTGAGGGTTATAGGCAGTTGGAGAGGGTTCATTATACGGATGTGATGTGGGATTTTGTGCCGATGTGCAGGGTTGGGAGTGTGTATAGGTTTGGGGGTGCGGTGTATTATTATCGTTTGGGTCGTCCGGGTCAGTCGGTCGCGGCGGAGGTGAGGCGGCGGAATTTTGGTCATGAGATTAAGGTTACGATGGCGATTTTGGTGAGTTTGAGGGGGATGGTGGATGCGGGTGTGTGTGAGAGTGGTCGGATAGAGCGTCCGTTGTTGGAGCGGTTGAAGATGTTGTATAGGGACGCGATTGTGAAGGGTTTTGCGGATGGTGATGAGGGGATGGTGGGTTTGGACGCGTTGCTTGGCGAGGTTATGCCTGGGGTGTATGAGGGTGTTGGGCGGTTGCGGTTGAGCTGTCCGTTGTTGCCTTTGCGGTATATCAGGTTGTGGCGGCGTGACAGGGGGAGCTGGTTGTTGAGGTGGTGCGTTGGGGTGTATAGGTTGTTGCATGGTTGTTAGTGTTTGAGGTATTTGTGGATGCCGTTTTGGCAGTGTTGTGATTGTGTGTTGATGGTTTGTTGGAGGATTGCGATGTTGGAGTTGTCGCGGTTGCGGCTGGCTTCGTTGTGGTGGAGGTGGTAGCATACGCCGGCGAATTTGAGGAATTTCTTTTTTATGCCGGCGAAGTGTAGTCGGTAGGCGAGTTCGGAGTCTTCTCGTCCCCAGCCGTAGATGTCTTCGTTGTAGCCGTTGACTTTGATGAAGTCGTTGCGCCAGAAGGCGAAGTTGCAGCCTCGCATGTAGAATATGTCGCGGCCGTATAGTTGTTGGAGGAGCGCGCTGAGGGGTCGGCATCGGAGGGCGTTGAGGGCGCGGGTGTGGATGTGTGGGGTGGTGTCGGGGTGTGCGGTTATGCGGGTGGTTTGTTCTTTGTTGAGGCATACTCGGGAGCCGCATACGAAGAAGCCTTGTTGGGAGGCGTTGAGGTGGTCGGCGATGAAGTGTGGTTCGAGGATTATGTCGCCGTCGACTTCGATGATGTAGTCGGAGGAGCCTTGCGCTATGGCTTTGTTGAGTATGGAGCATCGGTTGAAGCCGGTGTCTTCTTGCCAGGTGTGGATGATGGGTATGGGGGAGGTGGAGGCGAGGGTGTGGATGAGGTTGGTGGTGTCGGGTCGTGAGCCGTCGTCGGCTATGAGTATTTCGTTGGGGAGTGTGGTTTGCCTGAGGATGCTGAGGATGCAGCATTGGAGTGCTTCTTTCCAGTTGTATGTGCTGACGAGGATTGATGTTGTGGGTTGTGTGTTCATGTTAGTTTTTTTTGTTGTTCCAGGTTTTTTTCTCGTAGGCTTTCATGATGATGTAGAATTTGTAGTTGGCTCGGATTATGGCTTGGTAGAATCCGATGCGTCCGTAGCGGAAGCTGCCTTTGAGGATGTAGATTCGGAAGAAGGAGTAGAGTGGTACGAAGAGCATTGCGAGGATTGAGGTGGAGACTTTTTTGCGGACGATTTCGGCGTCGGTGTAGGTGTTGAGTTTGTTGATGTGGCTTGCGACGGATTCGCTGAGGTGGAGCATGGCGAGTTGGTGGTTTTGCGCGGGGATGTGTTCTGTGGGGCCGTCGACTTTGGCGGGGTCGGGGTGTACTGTTGTGGGCCAGTCGCATCCTTGTTTTTTGACGAATCGGAGTTGGTAGTCGGGGTAGTTGGATTTGATCCATTGTCCGAGGACGTAGTTTTTGCGTGGGATGAATATTCCTGCGGGGCAGTTGTTGGAGTTGGCTTTTTGGTAGAGGTAGTTGATGAGTTGTTGTGGTATTATTTCGTCGGCGTCGACTACGAGTACCCAGGGGTTTGAGGCGGATTGTATGGCGAAGTTGCGTGCTGGTTCGGGTATGGTGTATTGTCCTTTTGGGAAGGTGACGATTTTGCAGCCGAAGGATTGTGCTATGGCGATGGTGTTGTCGGTGCTTTGCATGTCGCAGACGACTATTTCGTCGAAGGGTTTGAGGTGTTGGAGGACTTGGGGGAGGTGGAGGGAGGCGTTGTAGGTGTTGAGTACGGCGGATATTTTGGCTTGCATGGGTGTGTGGTTTTTAGGGGTTGGTTAGAGTTGTTTTGTGGGGGTATTTCATGTGTTGGGGTTGTTGAGGACGTCGTTGTAGAGGGCGAGGAGGTTGTGTGTGAGGGTGTCGTGGCGGAATTGCTGTGCGTGTGCGAGTCCGTCGGTTATCATTTTTTGTCGGAGTTGGTTGTCGGAGAGGGTTTGCGTGATGGCTTGTGCGAGTGCCTGGTCGTCGTCGGGGTTGACGTAGATGGAGCTGGGGCCTCCTGCTTCTTCGAGGCATGAGCCGGTGCAGGCTATGACGGGTGTGCGGGAGACGAGTGCTTCGAGGATTGGTATGCCGAATCCTTCGTAGCGTGAGGGGTAGACGAAGGTGTCGGCGAGGGTGTAGAGTGCGGGGAGGAGTGAGAATTTGAGTCCGCTGATGATTTTTAGTCGTCCGCTGAGGTTGTTGTCGCGGAGGAATTTGTCGATTTGGTCGGCGTATTTGGTTCGTTTGCCGGCGGCTATGATGGTTATGTCTTTTGGGAGGTGGAGTAGTGCTTTGGCGAGGAGGAGTAGGTTTTTGCGTTGTTCGATGGTGCCGACGTAGAGGATGTAGTGTTGTGGGAGCCATGGGCCGAGTGCGTTTCGGAGTTGGGCTTTGTCGTCGGGGGAGGGTGTGGTCCAGAATTGGTCGTCGCAGCCTTGGTAGATTACGGTTATTTTGTCGGGGTTGATGTTGTAGTGGTTGATTATGTCGCGTTTGGTGCATTGGCTGACTGCTATTATGCGGTCGGCGTTTTGGCAGGCGTGTTGGAATTTGTAGTTGTAGATTAGTCGGTCGATGGTGTGGTAGCAGTTGGGGAGTTGTCGGAAGATGAGGTCGTGTATGGTGACGATGGAGCGTGTGTTTTTGAGGGTGCGGATGTTGAGTGGGAGTTCGTTGCTGAGTCCGTGGTAGAGGTTGACGTTGTCGTTTTTGAGGTCGGTGGTTATGGCGTGTGTTCGCCAGATGTTTTTGAGTGGTCCGTTCCAGATGCCTTTTGGGTATCGGATTTGGATGTTTGGGAGTGTGGTGAGGTTGTCGAGGCAGTGTGTTTTGTTGGGTGAGGGTGTGTAGAGGAGGAGTCGGGGGATGTTGGAGTATTGGCTTAGGCCGCTGATGATGAATCGGCTGTAGTTGCCGAGGCCGGTGCGGTTTTGCGCGGCTCGTTTGGCGTCGAAGCCTATGGTTATGTTGTTGAGGTTGGTCATGTTATTCGTTGGGGAAGTCTTTGTGGTTTAGTTTCCATCGTCTGTGGCTCCATAGCCATAGTTGGGGGATTCGTGCGAGGTCGTCTTCGATCATTGTGGCGAATCGCCGGGTGCATTCGCCGGGTTGTAGGTCTTTTGGGTTGAGTGCTATTGGTCGGAATTGGACTTCGTAGTATCCTCGTTTGTAGGCTACGAATGAGGTGTAGATGAGTGCGACGTTGAGTTTGCGGGCGATGTGCTCGGGGCCGGCGAGGAATGGTGTGTCTTTGCCGCAGAAGGGCATCCATATTTTTTGCGCGCCTTTGTGTGGGCATTGGTCGCCTATGACGAGTGTGACGCTTGGGAGGTTGTCGCGGATGCATTCGTAGGTGTAGCGGAAGCCTCGGTGTCCTTCGACGGCGGCTATGTCGCGTCGGGTTCGTACTTCGAGGCTTATGTAGTTGGCGAGTTTGTTTTGTTGTTTTTGGTAGAAGGCGTGTATTTCTTTGTCGGGGTAGAGTATGGGTATGTTGGTGAACCATTCCCAGTTGCCGATGTGCGCGGCGTACATGAAGACGGTTCGGTTGTTGTCGAGGAGGTTGGCGATGAGTTCGGGGTTGCGTATTTTCATGCGTCGCATGAGCTCGCCGTCGGATATGGTGAGTGCTTTGATGGTTTCGAAGAAGTAGTCGCTGAGATGTTTGTAGAATTGTTGTTCGATTTGTTTTCGTTCTTTGTCGGTTTTTTCGGGGAATGCTGTGAGGAGGTTTTGGCGGACGACTTTGACTCGGTAGTGCGCGATTTTGTAGAGGAGGATGTAGACGATGTCGGCGAGGATGTAGAGGATGGGTAGTGGGAGTCGGGAGAAGGCACGGATGATGTGTCGGGCGAGTTTCTGGAGGGGGTTGAGGTGGTCCATGCCGTGTCCGCCGCGGCTTACGCCGAGGGGTAGGGTTTGGTTGTGGGGGTTGTAGGGTTGTTGGTATGACACGATTGGGTTGTTTAGTGCAAGTTTTCACAAAGGTAGGAAAAATGCGGGAATGGGGGTGGGGTGTTTTTTTTGGGGGGTAGGTTGGGGGGTGTGGGAGTGTGGGTTTGCTCCAATGTTGGGGGTGGGTCGTAGGTTGCTCCTAAGTTGCTCCTAAGTTGCTCGTAGGTTGCTTCGGTGGTGGGATTTTTTACGTGTGTGGGGTGGGGTGAGTGGGGGAAATCTCCAATTGTGGGGTGGTGGGTGTATGGATTTTGATTTGTTTGGGGAGATAAGATTCTATAAATTTGCGGTCACAATTATGTCATTGTAAAGTTCACTGAGTAAGAAGCAACACGTAATCGGCTAATACGGGCATGGGTTCGTCCAGTAGGGAGGGGCGTTGTGCTTGTGTTTTTTTGAGGAAGAAATTAGAAATGAAGATCCTCCACATTGGCAACATTAAGACGGGAATCGACACTTACGTGCGCACAACGGTTGATGCGGCAAGTGAAGAGTTCGATTTTGTGGTTGTTAATGGTGAGGATGACAAGGCTGCCCCATATACTCGTCATGGTAAAGAGGTGAAAACTTACAATATCGCCATGAGGAGGAGTCTTAACCCTTTTCGAGACCTCAAGGCTCTTTGGCAAGCGTATGGGATAATAAAGAAGGAGAATCCTGATATTGTTCATTGCCATAGTGCCAAGGGTGGAGTGATAGGGCGGTATGCCGCTTTCTTTGCGCACAAGAAGTCTGTTTATACACCACATGCTTTTTCGTTTCTCTCTTCGAGTTCACGATTGAAGTCAGCTATATATGTGCTGTTGGAGAGACTCGCCAAGCTTAATTCTTGTTTACTCGCTTGTTCAGACTCTGAGAAGGCATTAGGGATGAGCAGGATAGGGTATAAAGAGTCCAACTCCTTTGCTTGGTGTAATGCCATAAAAGATATTCCTGACTACATTAGCGTCCCGCAGGTTAAGTCGCCATATATTTGCGCAGTTGGTCGTCCATGCTATCAGAAGAACACTTCTTTCATGTTTGAGGCGTTCAAGAAGCTTAAGCAGAAGCATCCAGAAGTGAGCCTTTATCTTGTTGGCGCTGGCTATCATTCCCCATCACTTGCAGAACTCAAAGAACAAATCAAATCGGCTGGATTAGAGGATTCATTTTTTATAAAGCCGTACCTTCCTCGTACTGAGGCTCTTGGTTATGTGAAAGGCTGTGAGTTTTTCCTTTCTACTTCATTGTATGAAGGTCTTCCAATCTCAGTATTGGAGGCGATGGCTCTTGGAAAGGCGGTTGTTGCTTCGAATGTCACAGGGAATAGCGACTGCGTTGAGAATGGCGTTAACGGTTTGTTATTGCCGTTGAATGCAGATGTGTTCGCCAACATGATGTCCGGTTTATTAGCGGATAAGGAGAAAATAATTAACTTCGGTTTCGCATCGCGGAGTGCCTTCGTTGCAAGGTTTCTTATTGATGCCAGAATTAAAGAGCTTGAATCTATTTATCGAACGATATTAAAGCCCTGATCTTTAATCATAGGGAAAGGCAATTCATATTTTTTGGTCGGTTATTCAATGCAATACTTCATCTTCGGAGCCTCTGGTTTCATTGGTTCGCACCTTACAAAACTCATCCATCAGCAGCAGCCCGATGCCAAGGTCTACAACCTCGATCTCGTCAGGT
>CAZPPW010000058.1:0-10330 GCA_964588595.1 uncultured Marinilabiliaceae bacterium | reverse complement strand
CTTTCTCCCCCCCATATATGCTCCCTGCATGCTCCATGTATGCTCGCCAGATGCTCCAACGATGCTCCGCGGATGCTCCAACGATGCTCCGCGGATCTTTCTCGCTTCCTCGTAAAACAACAAATCCCCCAACTTACTCCCCTCTTTTACGCCCTTTCTTCAAATTTCCGCAAAACACCCACTCCCGCATCGCCCATTTCTCAGTCGTGAGTGTGACGAACACCCCCATTTCGCCCCACTTTATTTTTCAACAAATACCACCCAAAAACCTTACTTCCACGCGCCCCCTACCACTAATTAGTCTTAACCACCCCCTACCTCTCGTTTTTTCACCCTATCTTTGCCCCGCCAACCCCACACTCTCGAACCAATGAACATCCTCAACGGGCAGGCCTTCAAAACCTCCGACCTGCAACCCCTCACATACCCACAATTCTACGACGCCATAATGTCGCTCCTCCAGGACGACTCCCGACATTGCCTCGCCTACTTCGCCACGCCCCGCGACAACGCGCTACGCCTCTACGCCTTCATCGCCCTCGACGATAACGGCTCCATCGAGGCCCTCTCCGCCAACATAAACCCCGACGACACACTCCCCTCAATGACCGCCGAGCGCACCGAGCTCCATGTCTTCGAGCGCGACATACACGAGGCCTACGGCGTCAACTTCTCAGGTCACCCTTGGCTCAAGCCCCTCCGCTACCCCCACGACCGTAAGGCGGGCGGCGACATCTACGACTATCCCTTCTTCAACATCGAGAGCGAGGAGTTCCACCGTGTCGGCGTGGGCCCCATACATGCCGGTATCATTGAGCCGGGTCATTTCCGCTTCATCTGCGAGGGCGAGAAGATCCATCACCTCGAGATTCAACTCGGCTGGCAGCATCGTGGCTGGGAACAACTTATGCTCACCAAGACCAGGCCCCTCCAGCGTGCCATACTTGCCGAGAATATAGCGGGCGACACCGTCGTAGGCCATGCCACGGCTTTTGCCCTCGCCTACGAGGCTCTCGCCGGCGCGCAGCCCGACCCCGTGCTTTCTTTTGAGCGCACCATCGCCCTCGAGCATGAGCGCATCGCCGTCCACACGGGCGACCTTAGCGCAATCTGCACCGACATCGCCTATCAGCTTGGCAGCGCGGTTTTTGGCCGCCTCCGCACCCCCATGATTAACTTCTTCCAGAAATGGTGCGGCAGCCGCTTCGCAAAGAGCCTTATACGCCCCGGCTACACCAATTTCCACTTCACCGATGCCCTTGCCGACGATTGGCTAAAGACGGCCGAGGCCTTCGAGCCGCATTTCCGCGAGATGGCCGACCAGATGTTCGACCTCCCCTCCGTCCTGTCCCGTATCGAGCGCACAGGCGTAGTGTCAACCGAGACCGCCGCGCGCCTGGGCCTCGTGGGTATGCCCGCCAAGGCGTCTGGCCTCGCCCGCGATGTCCGTGCCTCGCACCCCTACCTCGACTACCCCTCCCTCAATCTGTCGCCCATAGTCAAGCAGTCGGGCGATGTCTATGCCCGCGCCCGTGTGCGCTACGAGGAGGTGCTACAGTCGCTCCGCAATATACGCCAACTTATTAAGAATAAGCCCACCGACACCCCCGCACCCGCCTCGCGCAACCTCACCCTGCGCCCCGACGAGTCCGTCATATCGCTCGTCGAAGGATGGCGCGGCGTGCTGTGCCATGTCGCTCAGACCGATGCCGAGGGCAATATCACCACCTACAAGGTTGTCGACCCCTCACTCCACAACTGGATGGGTCTCGCCATGGCCGTCCGTGGCAACGGCATATCCGACTTCCCCATTTGCAACAAGAGTTTCGACCTCAGCTACTGCGGTCACGACCTATAATTCCCACAATGTTAGAGTCTCTCAAAATCCTCTTCCATCAAGGCCGTCAATACATCCCCGACGTCACCACAACCGATGTCCCAGGTGTCTTCCGTGGCCGACCTGTCATATCCGATGCTGTTGTCGACGAGGCCTCTCTTGTCGACCTGTGCCCCACGGGCGCCATATCCCCCTCGCCCCTGAGTATCGACCTCGGACGTTGCGCCTTCTGCGGCGAATGTATGTTCGCCTGCCCGCAGAAGATCTCTTTCACCAAGGACTACCACATCTCCACCAACGACCGCGGCGCGCTAATAGTCCACGCCGGCGACGACCGCCCCATAACCGTCGACCCCGACAAGGTGCGCCGCGAGATCCGCCGTCTCTTTGGCCACTCGCTCAAATTGCGCCAAGTCTCTGCCGGTGGCGACGGCAGCTGCGAGATGGAGCTAAATGCCACGGGCAATGTCAACTTCGATATAGGGCGCTTCGGCATCAGCTTCGTAGCCTCGCCACGCCACGCCGACGGCATAGTCCTCACCGGCCCCATATCCGAGAATATGGCCGACCCCTTCCTCGACGCCTATAACGCCGTGCCCGACCCCAAGCTCCTCATCCTTGCCGGCACCGACGCCATAAGCGGCGGCATATTCGACGGCAGCCCTGCCCTGCGCCGCAACGTCCTCGACAACCTCCACGTCGACCTCTACGTCCCCGGCAACCCCGTCCACCCCCTAACCTTCATCAACGGCATACTCTCCCTCCTCGGAAGAAAAAATCGTTGACCCCCTTTGCATTCCCAAGTTTTTTATATCTTTGTACCCGATTTGAGTGCCGTGTCACCTACGCCCAAGTGGCGGAATTGGTAGACGCGCCAGTTTCAGGGACTGGTGGCAGCAATGTCGTGCAGGTTCGAGTCCTGTCTTGGGCACTGGCATAAATCGCACGAGGTCGCCTCATACCGAGACGACCTCTTCTCTTTTTTGACTATGTTAGACCAAAAATACGAAATCCACTTCGCACCCCTGCAAGGGCTCACCGACGCCTCATTCCGTCGCCTTCATGCCCAACTATTTGGCGGTGTCGACTTCTACTATACCCCCTTCATGCGCATTGAGCGCGGCCTGTTCCGCAAGCGCGACCTCCGCGACCTCGCCGAGGATGCCCTCCCCAACCTCGTCCCGCAAGTCCTGCCAGGCTCCGCCGACGAGCTGGAACACCTCCTCGAGCCTATCCTCGCCAAGGGCATGAAGCGCGTGGATGTCAATATCGGCTGCCCCTTCCCCCCCGTCATGGCTCACGGGCGTGGCGCGGCTCTCATCAACAACCCCGACAACCTCCTCAACGTTCTCGAGGGCATAGCTCGTCTCTCCGCCGATATAGAGTTCAGCCTAAAGATGCGCCTCGGCTATTCCGACCCTGACCAATGGCGAGCCGTCATAGACGCCATCAACGCCACACCTCTCCGCCACGTCACCATGCACGCCCGCATAGCCAAGCAGCAGTATCGTGGCGAGTGCAACCTTGATGCCTTTGGGCAGTTCTTCGCAACGTGCAAGCACACCGTGATATACAATGGCGACCTCCTGTCGGTGGCGGATGTGGACACTGTCATAGCCCGCTGGCCTGACCTCCGGGGTGTCATGATAGGGCGAGGACTGCTTGCCGACATGGCTCTTGGGCGCAAGCTCCGTGGCGAGACGGTGGACGACTTCCCCTCCGCGTTCCGTCAGCTGCACGATGGCATGTTGGCCGACGCCCAAGCCCGCATGACCGAGCCTCGCCAAGTGGCGGAGCACCTCAAACCCTACTGGGACTACTTCTGCCAAGACGAAGCCTACCGCCGCGACCTCAAAGCCATACGCAAGTCGCGCGACGCCGAGCAATATGAGGCCGCCGCCGCCCCCCTCATCAACAAGATGTTCCGTCAGTGACCCCTATGCCAGCCGAGCCTTTCGTATGCCGTGCGGGATGTGGCGCGTGCTGCATAGCCATATCCATCAGCTCCCCCATACCAGGCATGCCCAATGGTAAGCCCGCCGGTGTCCGTTGCGTCAACCTCGACGACAATAACCTATGCCGCCTATTTGGCAGCCCGTTGCGCCCACGGGTATGTGGCGGCTTCACGGCAGAGCCCGACTTCTGCGGCCATACCAACGAGGAGGCTATGGCCATACTCTCCAGCCTTGAGGCCTCGTGCCGACCATACAGCGCAAAAGTTGGCGAATAACTTTTTTATCCCACTTAAATTTATTAACATTGCACCGTGTGCTACACTATCGTTGCTACGGTAGCAGTAGGCATACCCAGTTTTTTCATGAATTTGGGTTAGGTTAGGACAAGGTGTCGACGTGAGTCGACACCTTTTTCAATCATATATGCCTCCTTAGGCGCGATTTGGCATTATTGCCCTCCCACACCCCCGCATTTCGCCGCGCCCCCTGTTTATCGCCACCCCCTCGCAATACGCCTTGGGTGCGTAAAAATGCCCTCTTAGGCGGCAAAAAGGCATATTCCACTTGCCGCGGTCTCGGAAATGTTGTAATTTAGTACGTTAAATATGTGGGCGTTGACGATGCCTTGATTTCTGTCGCGTCGTCGCCCGCAAGTACGAAAAACTCAACACTTTATAATGGCAGAAGGAGAAAATATAATTCCTGTCAAAATAGAGGAGCAGATGAAACAGGCCTACATCGACTATTCGATGTCGGTCATTGTGGCACGTGCCCTCCCAGACGCTCGTGACGGCTTCAAGCCAGTCCACCGCCGTATCCTCTTCGGCATGAGTGAATTGGGACTCACATCAGACAAGGAGTTCAAGAAGTCGGCGAGAATTGTCGGTGACGTCCTCGGTAAGTATCACCCACACGGCGACACGTCGGTCTACGACGCCATGGTGCACATGGCCCAGGGTTGGGCGTTGCGCTATCCCCTTGTGGATGGTCACGGCAACTTCGGCTCTAACGATGGTGACGGCGCCGCGGCTATGCGTTATACCGAGGCACGTTTGCAGAAGATAGCGGAGGACCTCCTTGTTGACATCGACAAGGACACGGTCGATATGCAGAAGAACTTCGATGAGTCGCTTGACGAGCCTACGGTGCTGCCCACGCGTGTGCCGACACTCCTCGTGAACGGCTCTTCGGGTATCGCCGTAGGTATGGCCACGCTCATGGCGCCGCACAACATCAACGACGCCATCAACGCCTGCGTGGCCTACGTGGAGAACCCCGATATTGACATAGAGGAGCTCATCAAGGTCATCAAGGCGCCCGACTTCCCTACGGGTGGCACCATCGTGGGCTACTCGGGTGTGCGCGACGCGTATCTCACGGGTCGTGGGCGCATCGTGGTGCGCTCTAAGTACGACATTGAGAATATTGACGGGCGTGACTGTATCGTCATCAAGGAGATACCCTACATGGTCATCAAGTCGGACTTGGTGTCGAAGATTGGTGAGCTGGTATCGACGAAGAAGATAGACGGTATAGTCGACATCAACGACTTGAGTAACTATGAGCATGGCGTGCGTATCGTCATTGAGATTCGCAAGGATTGCATACCCAACGTCATCCTCAACCACCTATTCAAGAACACGCCGCTCCAGTCGAGTTTCTGCGTCAATAACATCGCCATTGTGGACGGCCGTCCGCAGGTGATGAACCTCAAGGACATTATCAAGTGCTTTGTCGACCATAGGCACAATGTCGTCATACGCCGTTCACAGTACGAGAAGCGTAAGGCGGAGGAGAGGGCTCATATACTTGAGGGTCTCATCATAGCCAGTGATAACATTGACGAGGTCATAAGCATCATACGTGGCGCAAGCAGCAGGGATGAGGCGCGTACTAAGCTTATGGAGCGTTTCAACCTCAGCGACATACAGTCGAGGGCTATCGTCGAGATGCGCCTTGGTCAGCTCACAGGATTGGAGCAGGACAGGCTGCGTGAGGAGTATAAGAAGGTGAGCGAGTATATCGACTACCTGACACGCCTCCTTGCCGATGTCAAGATGCAGATGGACGTGATTAAGCAGGAGCTTATAGAGGTGCGTGACAAGTATTCGGACGAGCGTCGCACAACGATAGAGTATTCCGACGGGGAGTTCAATCCCGAGGACTTCTATGCTGATGACGATGTTGTGGTCACGGTGTCGCACATGGGCTATATCAAGCGCACGTTCCTCAACGAGTTCAAGACCCAGAATAGGGGAGGCGTGGGCTCACGCGGCTCGAGCACACGCGACCAGGACTTCATAGAGCATCTCTATCATGCGCGTATGCACGACACGATGATGTTCTTCACGAGCAAGGGCCGTTGCTTCTGGTATAAGGTGTATGACATACCCGAGGGCAATAAGAACAATAAGGGACGCGCCATACAGAACATCCTCAATATTGAGGGAGACGACAAGGTCAAGGCGTTCATCAATGTGCGTGGGCTTAATGACCCGGAGTATACGAATAGCCACTATATCGTCATGGCTACACGTGACGGCATCGTGAGGAGGACAAGCCTTAGTGAGTTCTCGCACCCGCGTAATATTGGCATCATTGCCATCAAGATACGTGAGGAGGATGAGTTGCTCAAGGCGATACTGACGGACGGCAAGCAGCAGCTTATGATGGCGTCGAGTGACGGCCGGGCTATATGCTTCGCGGAGGAGACATTGCGTGTCATGGGACGTACGTCTATGGGCGTGAGGGGTATCAAGTTGCGCGAGGGCTGCAAGGCTGTGGGCTTCGTGTCGATTGACCCTGAGGAGCCTAAGGATATATTCGTGCTGAGCGAGAAGGGATGCGGCAAGCGTTCGAAGTTTGACGAGTATCGCTTCCAGGCACGTGGCGGCATGGGTGTCAAGACGCTCAAGATAACCGACAAGACGGGCGCACTCATTGCGGTGGACACCATCACGGACGAGGACGACTTGATGATTATCAACCGTAGTGGCATCACGATACGCATCAAGGCGACGGATATCAGGGTGTCGGGACGCGCGACGCAGGGTACGAGCCTTATCAACCTCAGCAAGAAGGGAGACCAGATTGCGTCGGGTGCGATAGTGCCTCATGAGGATGAGGAGGAGCAGCTGGCAGAGGGTGAGCAGGGAGAGAGTAACAACGAACCAAACAACAGTGACGAAGGGAATACGGACGGTGAGACTCCACAGGAGTAGTCGGTAGACCTTCGGTGTACAAAAAAACATAATAATCAAATGAAGAGAATACTAATTATTGCCGCGGCGGCTTTGGCCACCATGCAGGCATACGGACAGAAGGCCAATGTGAATGCGGCCGAGAACGCCATGATACTCCAGCAGTATGACAAGGCGAAGGAGAGCATCGACGAGGCTCTTGCCAACGAGAAGACTAAGGACTATGCCAAGACGTATATCGTGGCAGCCAAGGTCTATGCGCGTGCGATAGCCAGCGATGTGGCTAACGCAGCCAAGGCTAAGGAGTTCATCAAGGAGGCTCAGCGTCTTAATGAGCAGGGCGACAACAGGGGCAAGGGCATAGGCAAGTTCACCAAGGATTTGGAGAAGGCATACAGTGAGGTTGCCGCCGCAGCGGAGGTTGTCGCAGGCACGGCGTATAACGAGAAGAACTTCAACGCGAGCAAGGAGGCGTTTATATTCGACTTGTGGGTAAGCTCGCAGAAGGCGAACTATGATGAGCTTGCGGACTCTCTGATCATCACCAATGTCGGTATCGCGTCGATGCAGGCAGAGGATTGGAAGACGGGCTCTGAGTATTTCTTGAAGGCTGGCCGCCTGAAGGTAGGTGGCCCTATGTCGTATTTGCGTGCCAAGTATTGCTTTGAGCAGTTGGGCGACTCGGTGAACATAGAGAAGACCTTGAAGGAGGGCTTTGAGGCGTATCCTGCTGAGACTGATATGATTAACACCCTGATTAACTATTACATTCAGGCTGGTAAGAATGAGGAGGCTCTTGTGTATTTGAACAATGCCATAGAGCGTGACCCGAACAGTGCGCAGTATTATTTTGCTCGTGGTTGCTTGAAGGAGCGTTCGGACGTGGAGGCAGCTAAGGCTGACTATGTTAAGGCCATCAGCCTTGACCCGAGTAACTTTGGCGCGACGTATAACATCGCAGTGGTTTACTACAATGACGCCTTGAACCTCAAGACGGCGGCGAGTGGTGAGCGTGACAATGTGAAGTATAACGCCATGATGCAGGAGTCGAACGGTCTGTTGGAGAAGGCTGTGCCCTACTTCAAGAAGGCGGCGGAGATTGCCCCTGACTACACTCAGAAGCGTGAGGTGCTGACGAACCTTCAGCGGACGTATTACACGTTGCAGATGTATACTGAGAGCCAGCAGGTTAAGGCGCAGATTGACCAGCTTGACGACGAGCAGCAGCAGAAGCAGCAGCAACAGTAAAAGGAGTTAGCTTAATATAGAGCAGGCGGGGGCTTGGCTTTCGCCTGCTTTTTTTTGTATGTTATGGATAAGGCAGTAGAGGAGCTTAGGCGTTTGCGGGGGTTGCTTGAGGTGGAGCGCGACGGGGAGCGTGAGGAGTATCTGGTGACGAACCAGGGTATGCCGATAGAGCGGCTTGTGAGTCGTGGTGTGGCGTGGTATCCGGTGCGTGTGGGGAGGAGTTATTATAACTCGCTTAATGAGTTTGTGGTGGAGATATTCAGGGAGTGTGGGGAGGATGTGGATTCGAGTATTGAGAGTGGGAGTACGGTGCGGATGTTCGTGGTGGAGGGTGAGGTGAGGAGGCCGATGGGATGGGTGTCGACGGTGACGTATGCGGATGCGAGCCGTATGGTGGTGAGTTTGCCGGGTGTGGCAGAGGCGTCGGTGTTGGCTCATGCGCGGGGGTTGGGTGTGCAGTTGTTTCTTGATGAGACGAGTTACAGGACTATGTTTGAGGCGTTGGACAGGGTGATTGGCGCGGATGGTGGTCGTTTGGCGGAGTTGCGGTCGATAATGCATGGGCTGAGGAGGGCGGGTGTGGCACAGGTTATGCCGATGCGTTACCCGTGGCTTAATGGTAGTCAGGAGGAGGCGGTGAATAAGGTTGTGGCGGCTAAGGACGTGGCGATAGTTCACGGCCCCCCGGGTACGGGGAAGACGACGACGTTGGTGGAGGCTATATGTGAGACGTTGCGTAGGGAGAGCCAGGTGCTGGTGTGCGCGCAGAGCAATATGGCGGTGGACTGGATATGCGAGATATTGACGTCGCGGGGTATAAGCCTTGTGCGGGTGGGTAATCCTAAGAGGGTGACTGATAATATGTTGGAGCATACGTATGAGCGTCGGTTCGCGAGTCATCCGGATTATGGTCAGTTGTGGTCGTTGAGGCAGTCGATACGGAGGTTGCGGAAGGGCAGGGGAGGGCATCAGAGTATAGCGCGGTTGACGGAGAGGGCTGTGGAGTTGGAGATTAGGATTGGCAATGACATAATGGAGGGGTCGCGAGTGGTGGCGTGCACGTTGATAGGGTCGGCGAGCAGGGTGCTTGAGGGTCGTAAGTTCTCGACGTTGTTTATAGATGAGGCGGCTCAGGCTATGGAGCCGGCGTGCTGGGTGGCGATTCGTCGTGCGGGGCGTGTGGTGTTGGCGGGTGATTATATGCAGTTGCCGCCTACGGTGAAGAGTGTGGAGGCGATGCGCGGTGGTTTGGGTCGGTCGTTGATGGAGCGTGTGGCGGGGTGCCAGGGTGAGATGGTGACGTTGTTGACGACGCAGTATCGTATGAATGAGGATATTATGCGGTTTTCGAGTGAGTGGTTTTATGGTGGCAGGCTTCGTGCGGCGAGGGAGGTTGGTGAGCGGGGGTCGTTTTTGGATTTCGAGAGCCCGGTGGAGTGGCTGGAGGTGTCGGGCGAGGTGGAGGAGGATGGTGTGGAGGAGTTTGTGGGGGGGAGTTTTGGGAGGGTGAACCGTGCTGAGGCGCGGGTGGTGTTGAGGCGGTTGCGGAGTTGCATAGAGTCGATAGGCGGGGAGAAGTTTTTGGAGGAGGGGATAGAGGTTGGCGTGATTTCGCCGTATAGGATGCAGGTGTATTTGCTGCGTGGGATGCTGAAGTCGGACGCGTTTTTCAAGCCATACCGCAAGTTGCTGACAGTGAATACCGTGGATGGTTTTCAGGGTCAGGAGCGTGATATGATAATAGTGAGCATGGTGCGGTCGAACGCGAGGGGGGAGATTGGTTTCCTGGGCGATTTGCGGAGGATGAATGTGGCGATGACGCGTGCGAAGTCGAAGTTGGTGATAGTGGGGAATAGCGCGACGTTGTCGCACGTGAGGTTTTATGGGGAGTTGTATGCGTATGTGCGTGGTGTGGAGGAGAGGTTTAGGGAGAGGGAGTGAAGGAGTGTGGAGAGTGTGGGGGTGGTGAGGGGTTGAGTGTCAGTTGGTTGGGGGGTGGCGGGGGTGTCGGTGGCGGGGGGGTCGGGGGTGAGGGTGGTGTCAGTGGGGGTTATGGGGGTGTGGGTGGTGGAGGTGGAGCGTGAGGTGGT
>CAZPPW010000057.1:0-10644 GCA_964588595.1 uncultured Marinilabiliaceae bacterium | reverse complement strand
CCCACAACCCACACTACTCCTAACTCCTACCAACATCCTACCAACCTCCTACAAAACTCCTACAAAACTCCTACCCAGAAGCATAAATGAAGCATACTTGAAGCATCACAGAAGCATCAAACCCCAAATTCCAACCCCAAAAATATCCCTCAAACCACTACCCCACACCCACTTACACACCCCATTCTAACCCAAAATTAACGAATTTACACACTCCGCCACCCCACCCCACACCTCCACCAACACGCACAAAAAAAGCCCGACGCTCCTCACGTCAGGCTCTATCTCAGCATGCGCCCCGCGGGCACACACTCTAATAAGTCACGATAGGCTCCAGCTCCTTAGCCTGCTCTATCATCTTCTCAATTTCCGACACCGCCGGCACCCTGTTGCAAAGGTTCTTCTGATCATTAACCTCCTGCATCTTGGCCTGCAAATTCGCCGCCACACGATGACGCAACTCCTTGACAGTGTCAACCCCTGCCGCCTCAAGCAACTCCGCAAACTGACCCGCCACACCGTTGATCCTGAACAAGTCAGAGTGGTTCACCCACGTCATGATCAACTTGTCCGAGATTCCCGTGGCCTCAGCCAACTTCGCGCGACCACTCCTCGTGGCGCCCGCCTTCAGCAAGTCGTCAGTCGTCTTGATGCCCTCAGCCTCAAGCTTCTGCGCATAAACAGGGCCTATGCCCTCAATGTCGATGATCTTGTATGCCATCTCTTCTCTAATTAGGTAGTTGATTTAGAAGCCAAAGTTCACGCCCACAGTATACAGGCCATGCACCTTATCCGTGTATACAAACTCACGCTTCTGGTTATTAAATAAGTTATGAGCGTTTACAAAAAATTCTATACTTTCCGTCGGCTTATACCCCACCTTCAAATTCACCGTGCAACGTCCCGACAACTCCTCTCCCCCAGTGTTATACTTCGTCACATACGACCTCTTCGTCATGAAGTTCGCAAAAGCCGACACGTTCAACTGCTGCATAGGCTTATATATCAACCCCACCATGCCATAGAACGACGGAGTAGCCTCGCTCTCCACGCCATCCTCCTGCACCGAACCGAAATTCCGCGCTATCGCCTCGTCTCCCTCCTTGCCCTGCTCCACGTCTCGCCTGATATCCTCCGCCTGATGCGTGCCAATATCATACGTGTTCAACTCCGCATTATAATTGTCATCAAGCGCCATCTTCCGATACTGAGCCAACTGCGCCGCACGCTCCTCTGCCGTCAACTCCGTGTTCGCCAATATCTGCACATAACCCGCCACAAGCTGCTGAACCCTCGACGACGCATCCTGAAGCAAACGCTGTATCACCTGCGACTGGCTATACTGGTAATAATTGTCTATCGTCGTCCTCTGAAAGTTCGCGTTTACCTTCGCTATCAACTTCGACGAGATTATCCAGTCAAGATTTAAGCTCACACCAAACTGGTTAACCTTATACGGCAATATACCATACTTTATCGACGCATACGACTGCAAACCCGCCAACAACTCCGTAGCCGTAGTATTGCCAGCTATATAACTGTCCACAAGACTCTTATCCACGCGCACCAAACCATTGTTCGCCATGAGCGCGCCAAAGTCCGACGACCGCGAGTAGAACGCCTCAGCATCAAGTAGCACCGACTGCGACGGCTTAACCCTATAACCCACCTCAAAGTTGTCAGCCTTAGCCAAATCAGCCTCCGGGTCAGCACTGAACTGCAGCAAGTTAGGCATCAACAACGTCGTCCTCCGCCACATGAAGTTCGTATTCGAGTTCACAAGTATCGCCGAACGGTTCGCACGCCCATACACAAACCGCACGAAATTATTATCATTAATGCTGTAATTAGCCGAGAACTGCCACGAATGATTCCACTTGTCCGGTATGTTCGTCTTGTCCGACCGGAACGAACCTATCAATCGCAAATCCCCCACCTTGTAATCCAACCGCACCGCCGGAGCCACAGTCGTCATCTTCGCCGAATAGTTGAAGTATCCCCACAAATGCGTGTTGTCTCCCTCATCATACTTATACGTGTCCGGCGCATGATACGTCCACGAACGATCCACCGACAAATCATTATACGCCGGCGTATAATCTCGCGACTTCAAATACTGCACCGTCACACCCGGCCTGATAAGCAAGTCCCCAACGTGTATATCATACTCCGCCACCGCGTTAAACGTCCTCGTGTTGACCTTGAACCCCGGCACGCCAACAGCATAATTGCCAGGCCCACCATGAAAGTTCGCCACCAACTTGAAGTCCTTGATATCCGCGTTCAACGCCACATACGCCGACTTCGACTCTCGTCCATTCATCGAGAAATAATCATCTCCCACAGGGGTCGTGCTCACATACGAACGCTGATATCCGCCCGTCAAGTCAAACCTTATCCCCTCCGCAGGCGTAATCGCCACATAACCATTATACGTCTCCGTATGACGCGCCAACTCCGGATCCTTAAACATCTCCGACGGCGGCGTCTCAGGCTCCACACAGTTATACAGCGTATAGTTCGCGCCATCCGTCGAATAAACCTGACGCAAATTCTCAAGCTGCTCCGCCCTGACGTACGCACCATTCTCCATGCTCGTCAACGCACCACTCTGCAAATACTGGCCAATCTGCTCCTTCGTCACCGTCGTCCCATACGTCAGCGTACCCTCATTATCCAAATACACCCCCTGAGCCGGTATCACATACAAATCCGACGTCGGCCTGTCCCTGTGCTGCATGCTCACAGTCAACCCAAGAGCAATCTTGTCGCCAAACGCCTTCCGCAACGCCACATTCCCCACATACGTCCCCATATTGCCCATCTGCGCGTTACCCGACACCACCGTCTCCGACTGGTCCGGCTTCGTCGTCAGTATATTAATCACACCCGTCACAGCGTTCGCGCCATACAACGCCGACGCCGCGCCGCGTATCACCTCTATCCTGTCTATATCCTCAATGTCTATCGGAAGCATGTCAAAGTTCACCGCGCCCATCTCCAGATTGTTCACCGGACGACCGTCCACCATCACCAGCGTGTTCGCATTCTCCGTATACAACAACATGTTACTGTTCGGAATGTTATTCAAACCGCGCATCTGTATGTCATATACGCCATTCGTCTTCTCCGACACAATCATGCCCGGTATAAGCCTGAACGCCTCCTCCACCGTCGACACCCCATACGTCCGCATCTCATCATGCGTGATGACCGTCGTCGACAACGGCGACGTGAACGTGTTCTCCTCCTGCTTCGACGCCGACGACACGTTCTTATTCATTATCAAGGCAAACAACTCGTCAACCGACGATACACCAAGCGTCTCTACCGCGGCCATCAAATCCTCAAGCGGCAACTCCGACAGCTCCTCCGTCGACATGGCGAGTATCTGCTCGCGGGTGAGCGTCTGTTGCGCGCTCGCCGACATCACCACCGTCACTGCCAGTAGCAAAGCGAGCATCAATCTTGCGATGGAATGCATCATTTCTCTGATTTTAGTTCTTTGAGAGCGGACTCGGGGACACCCCGCCCTCCAATTGATCGATTAGTTCTATAGTTGTGAGAGTTAACATGGATTGTGCTCTCTGTACCCTCATACGCCAAAAATAGTAAAAGGTTTTAATTCCTCAACCCCTTATTTAATATTTTTTACCCCACTCCCCCTCCTCCCCACACACCCACACCATATTAACCCACAGTCCCAACCCACCCATGTAGAGACCCCCGCCCGCGGCATCTCACATTAGTCCAAACCCCCTCTCGCACTTCCCGTTGTACAGACGATGTCCACATCCCCTCTACGCCGCCAGGCGTGCTAACTAACATTTGCACACCCCCAGCCCACACCCCCTCTACGCCGAAGGCGTGCTAACCCTCCCAAGCTAATGCGAATGCGTCTATACGCGCTGACTCCCACGGTTCGCCACCACCGACTGCTGCGGGCGAGACACCACGGGCGCCGCACTATGCGTCCGCTCTGCCTTCATGGCAAGCGACTCCACCTCTTCCCGTCTGGCTATATTGGCCAAATCAACGTAATACCGGCTTTGCATCCTCATCCACGAGTCAGCCGGTATGCCAAGCGCACTCTCAAGCTTCTGAGCCATACCAGGGGTTATATCCTCACCATCAAGAAGACGCGCCACATCCTTCTGCCCCACACCCATAAGCCGTGCCAACTCCTCACTCGAGATACCACGAGCCTCAATCTCATCCCTGAGTATCTCCGTGGGATGAGTCGCCGCAAAAGGTATTATCTCATTACTATTTGTCACCATAGTGTTCATTTATTTCAATTAACCTGATACGGATGCCACCATCAAACTCTGTGAATATCAACCGATATTTGGATGAGAAGCCAATCCTCACACTCGATGCCCCTCCGCGATTCCCCCGGAGCTTCTCGTAACGGCAACCTGCCGTAGAATTTCAACTCCTCCGTATCCTTCGCAATGTAGAGGGTATTAAAGACCTTCCTGAAATCGGACATAAAAGCAGCATTACTCTGTAGCTTACGATATTTCCTGTCAGATGTCTTACCCCTCTCAATGAGTTCGCGTAGAGAATCTGTCTCAAATTCTATTATCACGGCTTCAGGTTCGTTGTCAAGCGAAGATAGGCATTTCTCAGATATAATGACACCCTAAAGAAGTTTTTAGTCATAATGTAAACCCCACTGCCCATAACTAACGGTCAGGGTCACAAGGGGCCATAAGTCGGAACCCACGGCCCCAACTCCCCCATGTACAGACGTCCGCCCCCACCCCCTCTACGCCGAAGCCGTCCCCGCCCACACCCCCCTCTCCCCCTACCCCCCCCCAACCACCCTCACCACATACCTCCCCAACAACACCGCACGCAAAACCATAAACACCAAAAACGCCACCCACAACGCCACAACCGCCGACGTCACAAGCCCCAACACCACATACACCACCACCGCCATCAACACGGCCACTACCATCGTGTCACGCATAGCACGCGAATTAGTAGCCCCAACCATAACCCCGTCCGCTATGAACGCCATGAACGACGTCAAAGGTATGAGTATGGCAAACGGCAGATAGTCACGAGCCACACCTATCGCCGCCTCCGACGACCCCAAAAGCACAAATATCGACCGCCACGACGTGACGAACACCACCGTGTAGCCTATCGCCGTCATCGCCCCCAACACCACGATACGGCGCACAGCAAGGCGCAACGCGACACCGTCTCGCGCCCCAACAAGCCGACCCACAATGCTCTCCGCCGCAAAAGCCAACCCGTCAGTGATGTAGCTGAACAACGTGAAAAACTGCATCAGCAAAGCGTTAGCGGCAAGTATATCATCCCCCTGCCGCGCCGAGATGGCCGTGAAGGCCGTGAACACCAACATAAGGCACAGCGTGCGCACAAAGATGTCCCCATTCAACGTCATTAGCCTGCGCAACTCCACCGCCTGCCACACACTCCCCCAACGCAACCTCCCCCATAGCCCCGGATACAACCTGAGCGTGACCACAACACCGACAATAAGGGTCACATATTGCGCCACGACAGTCCCATACGCCACGCCCTCTATGCCATACCCCATGCCCACAGCAAGCACATACGACGCCACAACGTTAACCACATTCCCCACAATCGCCATCCACATCGTCACGCCCGGCCTCTGCATCCCTATCAGCCACCCATTGAGGGCATACAACGCCAAGGATGCCGGTATCGCAGGATAACGGGCCGTTATATACCTCATGGCCGCATCCATCGTCGCTGGGCTCCCGCCAATAAGATACAACGCCGCCGTGCTGAGGGGCGCGCGGAGCGCAAGCAGCACCACAGCTATGACTAATGATATACCCATCAGCCGCACAAGCGTCGCCGCACAAGCGTCACACCTCTGCGCACCTAAGTTCTGCGCCGTGACTCCCGTGGCCGTCATGCGCAAAAACGATGCCGCCTGATATATCAAGTTGAACACCGTCACCCCCACCGTTATCGCCGCTATGCCCATGTCCGCCGCCACAGCCCCGGCTATGCCCACATCCACCATCCCTATCAAGGGTATAGTGATATTCGACACCACATTGGGTATCGTCAAGGCCAATATATGGCGCGTCAAATGCCTCATGCCAACACAAAGGTAGGCACATTTCCACTTCAGCGCACAGCCGCTCACCCCAACCACGCCACAACTACCATCGTGAAAAATAGTTGGTTATGCCAACAGCCGTATTGATAAATTATGTATATTCGCGGAGGTGACTTTTTCCGAGAAAGCACTACCCCAAAAGGTAATTACCTGACAATGAGAGCGTGAGGCCGCCCCCATGGCACTGCCGCCCTCAACGATAAGGTGTGATATGCCAGGATACGCCAACCTCATCATCAAGGACCACAACTCCACACAATGAGATGGCAGTCATCCCTAAGAAAGGAACAAGGATGCAGAACAAACACTACAAGTACGACCCAGAAACTCTGAGTTACAAAGAGGTGCACCGTGGCGCCGGATACTATATGCGCAGAGGTCTCTTCCACCTCACTTTCGGCATAGTAGTCTCAATAGGGTTATTCTTCGCGTATATGTATTTGTTCGACTCCCCTAAAGAGAAACGCCTCAAAAGGGAGCAACACGAGCTACTGGCCCAATACGAGCAAATGAGCCAACGCCTCGAGCAGATTGAAGAAGTCCTCGACGACATCCACAACAGAGACGAGAATATCTACCGCGTCATCTACGAGGCCGACTCCATCCCCGTGTCCGTGCGCAAAGCAGGCTTCGGCGGAGTGAACCGCTACAAAGAAATGGTCAACCTGCCAAGCTCCGAACTCGTAATAGAAACCGCCAAACGTCTCGACGTGATATCACGCGAACTCTACGTCCAAAGCAAATCCTTCGACGAGATTATTGGCCTCGTAAACCGCAACACCGAGATGCTCAGCCGCATCCCAGCCATAATGCCCATCAACAACAAAGACCTCACTCGCACCGCCTCTGGCTGGGGATGGAGAATCCACCCCGTATACAAGATTAAAAAATTCCACGAGGGCATGGACTTCTCCGCTCCCGTCGGCACCGAAATCTACGCCACCGGCGACGGCACAGTCCAGACTGTCCAAACAAGCTACTCAGGCTACGGCAAGCACGTCAAAATCGACCACGGCTTCGGCTACATCACCATCTACGCCCACATGAGCGGCTTCAACGTCCGCGAAGGGCAACGAGTAAAGCGCGGCGACGTCATAGGCTATGTCGGCTCCACTGGCATAAGCACTGGCCCACACCTGCACTACGAGGTCGTGAAGAAAGGACAAAAGGTCAACCCGCAACTCTATTATTTCCAAGAAGACCTCGACGCCGACGACTACGAGCGCATGATCGAGATCTCCACCAACAGCAACAGGACCTTCGACTAACCATGTTGCTCCCTAAAAACGACATACGCGAGACGCTCGCCACACTCCTGCGCAACAAGTTCGTGGTCGCGTCTCTCATATTCCTGACCTGGGTCGGCTTGTTCGACGAGGACAACCTCATCGCCAAACGTGGCTACGCCGCCAAAATCGCCGAACTCGAAGAGGAACGCGACAAACTCAGCGACGACATCGCCCGAGACAAACGACGTATGGAGGAACTCAAAAGCAGCCGTGAGACTCTCGAGAAGTTCGCCCGCGAAGAGTATTTCATGAAGGAGGACGACGAGGTTATTTTCATTGTCAGACGATGACTAAAAGCGAGATACTATCCTATTTCGGCATGGCTTGCGGCGTCGTGGGCGCTCTGGCCTATGTCATTGGCATGCACTACGGATGGGTGGGCGTCCTCACGTCTGGCCTGCTCCTGTTCTTCACCCGCCTCGCAAGCAGAATGAAAGAGGAGGGCTTCAGAGAACGACGCCTGCTCGGCCTGCTCATG
The DNA here is from genome assembly GCA_964588595.1 of uncultured Marinilabiliaceae bacterium. Lineage (GTDB taxonomy): Bacteria > Bacteroidota > Bacteroidia > Bacteroidales > Marinilabiliaceae > W3P20-009. Next base: position 2,741 of record CAZPPW010000057.1, on the reverse strand, counting down.
TTCAGCGGCGTATGCCTATGCGCAAGCGCCTATTTCATGATGAACGCAAAAACCTACTGGGTCATCGGCCTGATGATGTCTGCCATGATCGAACTGGTCGTAACATGGCGATGGGGCAAATAGCATCTGATTTTCAGCATTTTAACCGTCTACTATGCGCACACGCCTCCCCTACTGCGACCCTGCGCACACCTTCACCTCACCCCGCGAAGAAAGATACCCGCTAATGTATCCCCAAATAGGGAATTTTAGGGCAATTTGTTTGGTATAATGAAAGTTAGGCGTTACCTTTGCGCTGTTTTACGGAAAGAACTGAGCAGATAAAACATAGTAGTAACTATATAAAAAACGAGAGATGACTAAAGCAGACATCGTAAACGAAATTGCCAAGAGTACTGGCGTTGAGAAGACTGCTGTTCAGGCTACTGTCGAGGCTTTCATGGAGTCTATCAAGCGTTCGCTTGTCAACGGTGAGCCAGTGTTCCTCCGCGGTTTCGGCAGCTTCATCACGAGAACTCGCGCACAAAAGACCGCCCGCAACATCACTAAGGGCACGTCTATCGTGATACCTGAACACTCTATTCCATCCTTCAAACCCGCCAAGGTGTTCATGAACGAGGTGAAGGAAAGCAAGAATACGAAGTAAGACAACGGATTGTTTAACATTTAAAAGACCTTTTGACCATGCCAAGCGGAAAGAAAAGGAAGCGTCATAAGATGGCGACCCACAAGCGGAAGAAGAGACTGCGTAAGAACAGGCATAAGCATTAGGTTGCTCACCTGTGCCTCATAGTCTTGTGCCATCCCTCACTGGGTGGGGGCTCCGGCAGAGTGAACAGAAAGCACCAAGACTGCGCTTTCTGTTTTTTTAGTATGTAGTTCTTTGAAAATTTGGGAATTGTGAACGCAGAATTGTTTATCAACGTCACCGACGAAGAAATGGTGATTGCCCTCACCGAGGACAAGAGGTTGGTGGAGCTGCGTAGAGAAAAGCGAAACGTACAGTTCGAGGTAGGTGACATCTACATAGGCAAAGTAAGGAAGGTCATGCCCGGCCTGAACGCCGCATTTGTAAGTGTCGGATACGAAAAGGACGCGTTCCTGCACTATCTTGACCTGGGCCCGCAGTTCAAGACACAACAGAAGTTCCTTCAGCAAGTCACTCAACGTAAAAACATGACCGACTTGCCACGCGTGAAGCGTGAGGAAGATTTGGACAAAAAGGGTTCAATAGCCGACGTCCTCGAGGCTGGCGAAGAGGTGATTGTCCAAGTGGCCAAGGAACCAATCTCTACGAAAGGGCCGCGCCTGACGAGCGAAATATCGTTGGCCGGCAGAAACCTCGTGCTTATGCCCTTCGCCGACAAAGTGTCGGTAAGTAAGAAAATACGATCCTCCGAAGAGCGTAACCGTCTCAAGAAGATCGTCATGAAGGCTAAGCCCAAGGATATGGGAGTCATAATCAGGACAGTGGCCGAAGGGCAAGACGAGGGTGAAATAGCTGGCGAGGTGGCGCAGCTGGTAAATAGGTGGGACGAATGCGTGCGGAACGTGCGTAGCTGCCGACCGCCCGCCAAGGTGCTGGGTGAAATGGAACGTGCCGCCACGATGATAAGGGATCTTTTCAACCCCGACTTCAACAACATCGTGGTCAACGAACGCTCCATATATGAAGAGATTCGGGGGTACGTGGGCCAGATTGCGCCCGAGCGTGTGGGGATAGTGAAGCTCTACACAGGCAAACTGCCTATCTTCGACAACTTCAATATCGAAAAGCAAATCAAGCTGTCTTGCGGCAAAGCCGTGTCTTTCAAGAGCGGCGCCTACCTCATCATCGAGACTACAGAAGCGCTGAACGTTATCGACGTCAACAGCGGCAATAAGTCCAAGACAGCCCAAAACCAAGAGAGCAACGCCCTCGAGACTAATCTGGCCGCCGCCGACGAGATAGCACGCCAACTGCGGCTACGCGACATGGGTGGCATCGTCGTGGTGGATTTCATCGATATGCAAAGCGCCGACAACCGCAACAAACTCTATGAACGGATGAAGGAGGCTATGTCCAAAGACAAGACAAAGCACAACATCCTCCCGCTCAGCAAGTTCGGCCTGATGCAAATCACACGCCAAAGAGTCCGCCCAGTGATGAATGTCGACACCACCGAACGTTGCCCAACATGCGGTGGCACAGGCAAAATCCAAACCTCCGTCCAGGTGCCCGACCTGATCGAGGCCGCCGTGGCCAAAGAAGCGTCAGAGCACAACGGCAAGTTCACCGTCTGCTGCCACCCCTTCGTCTACGCCTACCTCAAAAGCGGCTTCCCCTCAAAGGTGCTGCGCTGGCGCCTGAAGTACGGCTTGCGCAGAGTCCACGTCCAACCCTCAGCATCCCTGGGGGTGGTCGACTTCCACATCGACGAGGACTAAATCACCCGAACTATAAGGTGTCCTGAACTATAAGGTGTCCCCGAGGCTCACAACCCCGGGGACAACTTTTTTATTCTCACACCATCCCCCTCCCTCTACGCCGCCAGGCGTACTAACCTCCAGTTGTACAGACGATGTCCACATCGTCTCAACGCCGCAAGGCGTGCCAAAACGAATAGTTGTACACCCGCCGCCCACATCCCCTCTACGCCGCAAGGCGTGCCAAAACGAATAGTTGTACACCCGCCGCCCACATCCCCTCTACGCCGCAAGGCGTGCACCCCAAACGCCCCACGCCCCCCCTCTTGGAAGTA
>CAZPPW010000056.1:0-11636 GCA_964588595.1 uncultured Marinilabiliaceae bacterium | reverse complement strand
GGGTCAAATTGACCTGATAATTGAAATAAAACCCGCAATTTTGACCCGATTAAGCTATGCTTATGTTCTACGAGCAAAACAACATTGCCGCATTCAAGAGGATATTCATTGAACAGTTCCTGTTCGCAGTGAAGACATATTTCTAACCGACATTATTTAGTTTAGGACAGTATAGACAACACGAACGAATCGCCCAAGCATAGTGGCTATGCGGGCGAAGAATGGAGCTATTAAAGCCCATAAATCTTAATTCTGATGATTATCGGGGCTGGAAGGTCTGCGTCGCAACCGTCGGGGCTACAATGTGACGAGCCTCACCAATGTTGATGACCTCTCCCGCTGCCACGGCTTGCACCATGATATTCCCTAATGTGGATGGGTTGGGAGGTCCCAGCACCACTTCCAACCCCGTCATGTCCGACACCATCTGGAGCAGTATTCCCGCGCTTGGGTCGGAGCCGAGTGCCACCAACTTGTTGACTGTGGTGTGGGCTGCCGATAATATCGTCCGCAACACCTCCGTGTGACGGTTTGCCACGCTCAACGCCAGGCATTTCAGCACCTCCGCCTTGTCTGCTGGCGGACGTTGTGCCGTGCGCTCACACATCTGCCGCATCACCCTCGACATCTGGTCGGGGTTAGAGAATGCCTCGCTGTCGGGGTCTATCAGGCTGTGCATTGACGTGGCCGAATTTATCATCTTGCTGACCTCATCTGGCGTATATGTGTCGCCCCACTCGCTGAAGCACTTTCGTAATAGGCGACCACCACCAGTCACCCTGTACACCAGGTTACGACCGTCGCCCGACTTTGAGTTTGTCAGTCCTGCCGCCTCTGCCGCAGGTCCCACCACTAACCCTTCCGTCTCAATACCCACCACACAGTTATACCCGGCGTACGAGAATGCGGCATCGTCGGGTTCTTCGGGTGATGCCAGCACGGCCGAGGCCACGTCATGACCCGCCACAGCCACAATAGGCACATTGCCAAGACCCGTCAGCCGTTGCACCTGGTCCGACAGCCGTCCTATCGTCATCCCTGGCGATACGAACACGCCAAAGTTCTGCGGGGTCAGCCCGACACTCATAAGCACCTTCTGGTCAAGACATTGTGTCGTCACGTTCACTATGCCCGATGACCCGGCGATAGTCTCTTCCGACACCATCACGCCAGTAAGCATGTAGGTTATTGTGTCGGATATGAAGAGAATCTTATTTGCCGCAGACAATGACGCACTACCCGACCTCTGCATTGTGTCGAGCTGAAACAGCGTTTTGTATGGTTGGTCTTGTGCCGCTATGCGCTTGTATAGGTCGGACTTGTTGACGCGTGAGTAATAGTTGGCGGTCAGTGAGTTGTCTGTTATCCCCACGAAGGCACGGGGAGGCGACAATATGAGACCGTCCGACCCGAAACAGCAGAAGTCGAAACCAAACGATGTGATGCCGATAGACTTGATTTCCGCACCAGAGCGTGCCGCCTTGCGCAATGCCTCTATGACACCCGAGTACATATATAGCAAATCCCAATACAAACGCCCGAAGAGCGATATCGGCTCATTGGCGAAACTGTGTATGAGCTGTGTCTCAATGCCTTTGTTGGTGAACGAGCCTATCGTGGCGGTGCAACGTTCGGGCGTTATATCTATGGCGAGGTATGAGTTCATCGGTGGTTAGTGTAGGTTGTGCATGCTCATTGTTGGCAGGTTGCCGTAGATGCGGATGAAGCACTTGTTGAAGTAGTCCACGTCGGCCACTCCCGAGTTCTGCATGGCAATGGAGGGAGTCTCTTTGCCCGAAGCTATGGCTTTGCGGGCGCGGTTCAGTCGCCACAGCTTGACATACTCGCCTGGTGTGCAACCCGTGAGCCGCTTGATGTTGAAGAATATCACGTCTTGCGACTCTTGCAACTCGTTAACCACGTCCTCTATGCCGAAGTTCACACGCGACGCATTGGATGTCACGCTTGCGACGAATGCCGACATGAAGTTGATGTCGTGTGCCGTGGGGGATTCTTCGATTATACCCAGCAAGTCGTCGAACTCGAGGCGCAGGTTTATAGACCGTGTGGTGGCCTTTGTGGCATCGCTCACCAGAGTAGCATAGTCGATGGGTTTCTCCACAATCTTGTCTGGTGCGAAGTTCGCATTCTTGTCGCAGTTCAGGCTTGAGGAGTCGGCCGTGATCATGAAGAACGGCACGTGGGATAGGTTGAAGTCCCGCTTCATGAAATTGAGCAGCTCCATGCCGTTGCGCGGCTCCATAAATGCGTCGCAGATGACGATGTCGGGTGTCGTGGCTGCCACTTTGCCTTGTGCGTTGCGCACGCTGTCGGCGGTCATGACCGTGAAGTAGGGGCGTAGCCTGTCGGCCATGAAGTTGCGCACCTCCGCCTTGTCGTCCACTATCAGGGCTATTGGCGTCCGTGCCTGCTCCTCGATGCTGAGGGATGTGGGGCGGGTTAGTATGTCGTCGTCGCCCGTGCCTTCTATTGGACTGGACACGATATTGGCATCGGTATATGCGCTGTAATCTGTCGGCAAGATTACCGTCACTTGCGAGCCGCCCTCCTCTTTGGGCTTGAAGCGCACCTCGCCATGATGCGACTTGGCGTAGTCTGCCACGGCCGACATGGATATTTCCACGTCGTTCTGAGGTGTGGACATTGAGGTGCTGAATACTGACGAGCGACGTTCGTAGGGTATGCCGCTGCCATTATCCTCAATCTCTATCACGCATTGCAGGTTCTGGTTCTGATAGGCCGATATGCACACCTCGCCACCCACAGGCGTGTTCTTGTAGGCATCGGCGAGGAGAATCTGCACCATCTTTGATAGCTTGTCGTGGTCTATCAGCACTCGCCATCCGCCCGAGACATTTAGGCGTGTGCTAATCTTCTTCTTCTTAGCCAGTTGGTTGTCGAAGCTGTTGACGACATCGCCGAGGAATGTGGCTATATGTGTAGTCTCGAGATTGAGGGGCATCTGTGCCACGGCGTCCTTTTGCGCCAGCATAGCCTCCACCATGTCGGACACCTTAGCCACGTTGCGCTCCACAACGTTTATTAGCGGGCGAGCCTCGTCGGACACGCCGTTGCGCAACTCATTGATCGACGATAGTGAGTTCTTGATCTTCTTGATGGGGGACAGTAACTCATTGTTCAGTGTCTTGAGGATGTCGTCGCGGAAATCTGCCGCCTTTTGCTCCGCTATGGCACGCACGCTATGGCGACGTTGGAAATGCACGATGACGAGCGGGATGATAAGCACAAGACCTACGAGCGACACGGCACCCAAAGACTTCAGTATGACGCTCCACCACTGACGCTCCACCACGACTTTCACCGCACGAGTGGTGCTATTACCGCATGCGCGGTTGTATATCATGAACCGATATGTGCCAGGCTCGAGGCAGTGGTATTCAACCTCGCGGTCTTCGGAGAGTGATGCCCAATCGGAGTCATACCCCTCGAGCATATAGGTCAGGTCGTTCAGTCGCCCACCACTAAGGCCAAGGTCGGCTATGCGGAAGGCAACGATGCTTGATGATGATGGTATCGATATGGATGTGGCGAAGGGGGCTGTGGCATTGATGATGTTGGTGTCCTCGCCCGAGAAGGTCAGGCTCCTGTTGTCGACGACGATGTCGGAGATGGCGGGCGTTGACGATGTGAGGTAGGGCAGTCTGCGTTGTGGGTCAAGGTCTACGATGCCGTCTAATGTGCCCCACAGGATGTTGCCGTTGGAGCGTACACAGCAGGCATGGTCGTTGAACATGTTGCCGAAGTCAGTCTCAGAAGTGCGTATGTTGGTGAAACCCTCTGTGGCGGTGTTGAATAGCGACAATCCGCACTCTGTGGCGACCCATAGGGTAGAGTCGTCGGAGCAGGCGATGGAGGACACCTCGTCGGAGGGCAGGCCATCGGACTCGGTGTAGCGTGTGAGACGCACATGACCCACGTCGAATGACAGACGGCACAGTCCGCCACCCGTCATGCCCACATACATCCTGTTCTGCCTGTCTTCGCAGAAAGTGCGTATGGCACCTGTGACATATTGCCCTGGCTCGTTGGTGTCGAACTTATACTTCACGTAGTCGCTGGCATCCTTTATGAGGCGTGAGGGTGAGAAGCAGATGAGGCCTGCGTTCGTGGCCACCCATAGCAGTCCTTCGGAGTCTATCGTGGCATCTGATGCCATGAGGTTGGGGAAGCCTTCCTCAATCTGGAAGTGGCGAGCCGATATGTTGGAGCGTGACGTGTTCGCGAGGAGGTCTATGCGACCGTCTTCCATGACGCACCATACGCGGTCGTCGTTGTCGACCAGCACCTTCACCAGGCGGTTTGAGGCGATGCTGTGCGAGTCATCGTCGCGGTGTGACAGTTTGACGGTCATGGCGAAGGTGCGGCTGTCGTATGCCCGCACACCGTCATTCTCTGTCGACACCCATACGCGCCCTTGCCTGTCGGCGGCGAAGTTGAGTGGGCGGAAGGGTTCGCTGTGGAAGAGCCTTTGTGTGAGTTTGCCGTCGTATACGTGTATGCCGTCGGTGCGTGTGCCAGACCATACGTTGCCGTCGGAGGTCTCGAGCACGGCCACGACGTTGTTGCGCACGCATAGGCTTGTGGGCTTAGCTGGGCGCAGCGAGTGACTAACGTAGCGATGCAGGGATATCTTGACCACTCCCACACGCTCTCCTCCGAGCCATATATTGCCGAAGTTGTCTTGCAGTGCGCAGCGGATATACTCTGGCACGTAGGCGTTCTTGCTGACTATCGGCTCCACCTCGCCATTCTTCTCGTCGTAGCGTATCAGGCCGCCGCCCAGTGAACTTATCCAGTGCACACCTGGCTCCATGGCATCGCAGATGACGCATACTGACGAGTCGATTACGGCAGCCGCCGCGTAGTCGTCCATTATTTTGACACGTCGGAAGAGATGGCTTTGTGCATCATAGCGGCACAGGGAGCCATGCCCGTCGTAGAGCCATACGCCGCAATGCTCGTCGGGAATGAGGGTTATGTGGCCTTGCGATAGGGATTCTCCGCCGAGTGACGTGAGAGATTGCTGTTTGCCTGTCGTGGCATCGATGAGGGAGAGTCCGGTTGTGGCGTGGGCGGCTATGAAACGTGAGTCGGGCAGTGCGGCGAGCTGTGTCACGCCCTCTGTGGGGAGTGTAATGTCGGCAAGGCGGTTGCCCGTCACGATGTCCACACGGCGCAAACGTGGTGAACCGTCGGCTATGATGGCTATCTTGCCTACTATCGTCATGCTCACGGCGTTGGTTGTCATGCCCTCTATGTCGATGGTGCGAGATGTGCCGTTATTGCCTATCAGGGTGAGCTTTTTGCCGCACAGGTAGTTAGAGCCTGCCGAGTGGTGGTAGATGGAGTAGTGGGAGCGGTCGGTCCATAGGCATTGGGGATTGCCGTCGGGCATGGAGCGGAACAGTGCCGCCCCGCATTTGGCGCCGTAGATGAGGACTGTGGAGTCGGCAAGGGTCACTATCTTACCTTTAGTGAGGTCGAGAGCGTTGCCATCTTTATCAAGGAATTGGAGGAGAGCGTTGCGGCGTGTGGATAGGCATCGGATTATGCCGGATGCGCTCCTTGTCCACACGTTGCTCATGACATCCACCTGGACATCGTCGACTTTGGGGCCTGTGGTGTTGTCGAGGTTAGTGGGGGTTATGGGGCAGATGTCGCGGGCGTGCGTGAAGCGTGTGCCGTCGAAACGGTCGAGACCGTCGTCGGTGGCTATCCAAAGGAAGCCGAGGGGGTCGAGAGCTATACCGTTAACACAATTTTGCGTGAGGCCGTCTGCCACACTGATATTTCGGACACCAATGCCGTCGCAGAAGGTGGCCGCTTGGGTGCACAATGATACGGACACCATGAATAACATGGTGACAACCAATGATATATGGCGCAAGTGGTATAAAGTGACAGTCAGCCGCAAGAGGTATAGAGGTTGAAGTTTCATGTGGCGTGGACGAAGAGGCCGTGAACGTCGACCGTAAATTTAGTGAAAATTTGGCTCGTTATTTAACGTGAGGTGGGAAAAATAATAAAAAAGCATTATTTAACTTTACACCCAGAAAGGAGCTAATGATGACCGTGCCATAAAAGGAGACGCCTCACCACTCTTTGCGGGTGTGTTGACGCGTATGGCGATGGTCATTAGAGGCGAAAAGGGGGTGAGCAATCATCCAGAAAAACCTCACTCGTGGCGCTGCATCAAGATGTGACGACACGTCAAAAACCATACGTAGAAAGTTGATTATGCAACTATCAGACGACACTCTAAACGGTCTGCTCGAAAAGTATGCGGCCGAGACACCAGACAAGAATTTTATAACGTATGCAGACCGTAGTCTGCACTGGAGCTACAAGCAGTTTGACGAGCGCGTCAACGAGTTTGCCCGTGGCCTTATGGCTCTTGGCGTGGAGAAGGGCATGAAAGTAGGCATCTGGGCCAACAACATACCCGACTGGATGACCGTGTTCTTTGCGTGCGCCAAGATTGGGGCGTGGCTTGTGACGGTCAACACGAACTATAAGATTGGCGAGTTGGAGTATCTCTTGGCGGATGCCGATATTCATACCCTATGCATGATAAGCCAGTATCGTGACAGCTCGTATGTGGACATGGTGTATGAGCTTGTGCCGGAGTTGAAGACGACGCCTAAGGGAGAGGAGTTGCATAGCGCGCGGTTGCCATTCTTGCGTAATGTGGTGTTGCTTAGCCCAGACCATAAGAGGGGCATGTATAACACGGTGGAGGTGCTTGGGCGGTCGCGTCTTGTGGCGCAGGAGGATTTTGACGCCAGGCGTGCCACGATAACGTGCCAGGACATAGTCAACATGCAGTATACGAGTGGCACGACGGGCTTCCCTAAGGGGGTCATGCTGACGCACCATAACATACTCAACAATGGTTGGGCGACGGGTGAGGCTATGCGATATACCGCGGATGACCGTCTGCTGGTGTGCGTGCCATTCTTCCACTGCTTTGGCATTGTGTTGGCCATGTGCGCCATCATCACGCATGGGGCGTCGATGGTGATATGTGAGGATTTTGACGTGCCGACGGTGCTGTACTCTATCGAGAGGGAGCGTTGCACGTCGTTGTATGGCGTGCCGACGATGTTCGTGGCGGAGCTTGGTCACCCGAACTTCAGCCGTTATGACCTCTCGTCGTTGCGCACGGGCATTATGGCGGGGTCGGTGTGCCCGATTGAGACGATGCGTCAGGTGATGGACAAGATGTATATGAAGGACATCATATCGGTGTATGGCCTTACGGAGTCGTCGCCTGGCATGACGTGCTCGCGTGCGGGTCAGAGTCTTGAGAAGAGGGCTACGACGGTGGGCACGGAGTTTCCGTTTGTGGAGGTCAAGGTGTTTAACAGCGAGACTGGCAAGGAGTGCGCCGTGGGTGAGAATGGCGAGATATGTTGCCGTGGTTATAACGTCATGAAGGGCTACTATAAGAAGCCTGAGGCTACGGAGCAGGTTATAGACAAGGACGGGTGGCTACACTCGGGAGACCTGGCTATGAAGGATGCCGACGGGTATTATCACATCACGGGGCGTATCAAGGACATGATAATCCGTGGTGGTGAGAATATCTACCCGCGGGAGATTGAGAACTTCATCTATAAGCTTGAGGGTGTGGACATGGTGGAGGTTGTGGGTGTTGAGGATCAGCACTATGGTGAGATTGTCGTGGCGTTCATCATTCCGAAGAAGGGTGCGGAGTTGTCGGAGGCGGGCGTCAAGGATTATTGCTCGAAGCTGATGGCTAAGTTCAAGGTGCCCAAGTATGTGTTCTTCGTTAAGGACTATCCTAAGACGGGCAGTGGCAAGGTACAGAAGTTCAAGTTGCGCGAGATGGGCAAGGAGCTTGTAGACGAGCGATTGGCCCAGAAGGCGTAAGGAGATATCACATAATGGCAGTTGGAGCCGCCCCAGGAGTCGAGGCGGCTCTGATTGTATAAAACGGAGACGATGGCGAGATATTTCATTGAGATGGGTTATGACGGCACGGCGTATCACGGGTGGCAGATACAGCCTAATGGCGTTACGGTGCAGGAGGTGCTGACTGACGCGTTGCGCAAGTTGACACGTGACAGGGGGCTGAGCGTCATGGGTTGTGGGCGTACGGATACGGGGGTGCATGCGGAGTATTTCGTGGCGCACTTTGACACGGAGGCGGATATGGGGGATGAGGGGAAGAGCCTGTTCAAGTTGAACTCGATATTGCCGGCGGATGTGGCGGTGTATTCCATACAGCAGGTGGATGAGAAGTTGCACAGCCGATTCTCGGCGTTGAGCAGGACGTATCGGTATCGGTTGACGATGACGAAAGACCCCATGGCGCGCCTGTATACTTTCCGCCCGTTCTTTGCGTTGGATTTTGACGCTATGAATGAGGCGGCGGCGTGGCTGTTGACGGTGGAGGACTTCACGAGTTTCAGTAAGCTTGGCACGCAGGTCAAGACTAACATCTGCGATGTGAGTGTGGCGCGGTGGATAGACGAGGGGAGGGGTCGTATGACGTTTGAGATTAAGGCTAACCGTTTTTTGCGGAACATGGTGCGTGCGGTGGTGGGGACGTTGTTTGAGGTGGGTAAGGGTCGTATGACGCTTGAGGAGTTTAAGGGTGTGGTGGAGAGGCGTGACAGGTGTGCGGCGGGCACGTCGGTGTCGGCGGCGGGTTTGTCGTTGGTGGATGTGGAGTATCCCGAGGGGAGGGGGTTTGTGAGGCGTGTGAGGTAGGGGGGGAAGGTCGTTTTCGTGTATAAAATGGGGGTAGTAAAACCTCGTTTTCGTGCAAAGGGGTGAAAATTAAAGAGATATGAAGAGGAAAATATATGATGACTTGGTAGAGTGGAAAAAAGGTGCGACATGGTGAGGTGGGATTGTTGATAGAGGGAGCGCGACGAATAGGCAAGAGTTACATAGTAGAGGAGTTTGCCAAGGCGGAGTATGAGTCGTATTTGCTGATAGACTTCAACACTGTCAACCCGACGGTGAAGGAGTTTTTTGAGTTATATCTTGACGATATAGACGCGTTGTAGGCGAACTTGCAATATTATGGTCGTAAGAGGCTCACGCCTCGCAAGGCAAAGGGGGAAGAGGGGCGTAGCTTGATAATATTTGATGAGGTGCAGTTTTGTCCTCGTGCGCGTACGGCAATAAAGTATCTTGTGGCGGATGGGAGATTTGACTATATAGAGACGGGTTCGTTGGTGTCGATAAAGAAGAACGTCAAGGGGATATTGTTGCCGTCGGAGGAGCGTGGGATAGAGATGCACCCGATGGACTTTGAGGAGTTCTTGTGGGCTAAGGGTGAGGATATGCTGGCGGAGGTGATAAGGGGGAATTATGCGAGGCGTCGTCCGTTGGGTCAGGTGTTTCATCGTCGTGCGATGGATTTGTTTCGGCAGTATATGATAGTGGGAGGTATGCCTCAGGCTGTGGCGAAGTTTGTGGAGACGGGTGATTTCATGGAGACGGACGTGGTGAAGCGTGACATATTGGCGATATACAGGAATGACATAAAGGACTATGCGGACAGTCAGGAGAACAGGGTGACGAGGATATTCGACGAGTTGCCTGGGCAGTTGCAGAAGCACGAGAAGCGGTTCTCGATGTCGGCGCTTGGCAAGTCGGCACGCCTTACGGCGTAGAGGGGATGTGGACATCGTCTGTACAACTGTAGGTTGCGGCGGTGGGTTCTGGCACGCCTTCGGCGTTTAGGAGCACGCCTTACGGCGTAGAGACGCCGCGGGCGGACGTCTCTACATGCGTGGGTTGCCGTTAGCCAAGGGCGTGGGGTGGGGGTGTTAGTCGGAGATGAGGAGGTAGGCGCTGTCGGTGGTGAAGGAGACGTAGACGTCGTCGGAGTCGACTTGGGTGGTGGTAGTGGTGTCGATGCCGATGAAGTTTTGGTAGTGGGAGACGCCGGCACCGTCGATGACGGTCATCTTGACATCGATGGTAGTGCCGTTGTTGGTGATGTTGATGGTGTAGACAGAGCCGTCGAGGTGGGAGTTGAAGTTCTCAAAATTCCAGTCGCTCTCGCGAGTGACAGTGCTGTAGCCATCGCCCCAGCCATAGTCGTCGGTGCGGAGTAAGGCGTACTCTTTGTTAGCGGCGTTGTGGATGATGATGATGGGGCAGTGCCAAGCCTCGGCGTTGTCGGAGCGGAGTTGTAGGGTCTTGGTGAGGGTTGTGCCTTTCTTGACTTGCTCGTCGGGGGAGAGGACGGAGTACCAGAGGGTGGAGAAGTCGGAGGCGCCGTATTGTGTGGCTTGCGTGGTGGCGATGTCGACCGTGGTGGAGGCTGTGAGGTTGCTAAATGTGGCGGTCACGGAGCCATCGGTCGTGACGTTGGAGAAAGTGATTTGGGAGTTGTCGATGGGGATTTCGGTGTTGTCGGAGCATACGGCGTAGACGGTGGCGCTTGCCTTGACTAAGGGGAAATATGTGGCGCCTGGGGTGAAGAAGTATTTGACGTCTTTGTTGACGTCCAGGCGGATGCTGCTGATGTCGTATATGGGGAGGTCGTAGGAGGCGAAGACGGTGTTGCTGGGGTTGCCGTGGTAGTCTTTGTTGTATAGGGCAGTGATGGTTTTAGTGCCAGTGGTGGAGATGTTGGGTTGGATGTAGGAGAGTTCGTCTTCGGAGAGAGTTATGGTGGAGCCATCTTTGAAGCGGACTTTGCCGGTGAGGCCTTTGTGGAAGTTGGTGTCGCCTAAACGGAAGATGGTTGGGACGGAGGAGAGTTCGAGTTGCGTGGGGTAGTACTCGATGGTGGCTGTGGAGCGGGAGAGTGAGGCTGTGAGGTTCTCGAAGTGGCAGTTGTTGACTGTGAGGTGGGCGTATACGTCGTCGGAGGGGACTCGCTGGATGTAGCTTTGCGTGAGCACGGTGCCGTCGGTGGCGGTCATGGTGGTGTTGACGAGGATATAGCCGGTGTTGGTGTGGTCGACAGTCATGACTACGTGTGCGCCGTTTGTTTTCTCGCGGAAGTAGTCCCACAGGTAGCCGGAGGCCACCTCGAGGTAGTTGGAGGTGATGTTGGCGGCATCGTAGACGTAGCCCTCGCTGGTCGTGGTGCAATAGCCGTCGTTGTTGGGTTGGAGGCTGAGGTATATTTTGTTGCCGTCGACCAGGTCTTTGACAGTGGCCTTCATGCTGGACACTATGAGAATCCAGTTGTTGCCTGTGAATTCAGCGGAAGAGTAGTTGTCGAATTCGAAGGTGAGTTTTTTGCCAGGGGAGAGGGTGATGTAGTCGGAGTGGTCGTCGCCCCAGTCGGTGGAGTTGTCGGTGTTGCCGATGGTGGTTTTTGAGAGTTTTAGGGGTGTGGGGGTGTCGTTTTGGAGCGAGACGCTGTCGGGGAGCTGGTCGTCGAGGGAGAAGACGATGTTGCCGTTTTGGTAGACACGGAATTGTGCGTTGATGCCTGTGGTGAGGCACAACAGGAGGGCGATAAGTAGTGATGTGGTACGCATGGGTAGATTTTTTGTGTGTTGTACGAGGGTAGTGGGTGGAAGGTTGTGGTGTTTTTGGTTTTTTTGGGGGTGGGGGAATGATGTGGAGAGAACGCGGACAAGGTGTACAACTAT
>CAZPPW010000055.1:0-11720 GCA_964588595.1 uncultured Marinilabiliaceae bacterium | reverse complement strand
ATCCAAAGACGTTGTACAAACCATATGACTGACGGTTGTTGTAGTAGCCATAATCTTGACGGGATAGAAGAGGAAGAACTCCGTTGTAACCGTCATAATATCCGGCTGTGTCACGACAAACAAAACTGAATCCTTCCATTAGTTTGGCTGTTGTAAGATTGCCGCAAGACTCAAACACCTCATCGCCACTTATTGATACGTATGCTGGTATCTCTATCGACTTGAGTCCCGAATTGTAGAAAGCTTTCGTAGCAAGACTCGCTGAAGTACATGTGGTTGGAAACGTGACAGCTTCAAGTGCCGTGCATGAAGCGAATGCCGATCCCCCTATTGTCATAGTTGTGCAGCTCGTGGGAAACGTGACAGATTCAAGTGCCGTGCATGAAACAAATGCCGATCCCCCTATTGTCATAGTTGTGCAGCTCGTGGGAAACACTACCGTCTTCAACAATTCGCAGCCGTTGAAAGCGTTAACACCAATCCCTACTTCCTCACATTCAGCAGGAAACGTCACTGTAGTGAGTTTCTCACACGACTCAAATGAACCTTTGTAGGAAGAAGAACATTCGTAGCTAATTCTAATTTCAGACGATGGTATCACAATCTTTTCAATCCCACTGCCATAAAACGCCCCATAGTAAATCGTTGTCAGTGTCGAGGGCAGTGTTATCGATGCTAACGATGTCGTGCCGCTAAACGTGTATGCATTAACCGTAGTCATTCCCTCTGGCAGGTTGATAGATGTGAGTGCTACGCAGTCGCTGAAGGCGTACGAACCAATGCTCGTGGCCGTCGCCGGCAAGGTCATCTTCTTGAGCGACTCGCAGTTATAAAAAGCGTAGTCACATATTGAGGTGAGTTCAGAGTCATTGGGGATGGTGACGGTCGTCATAGCTTTGCACTCATAGAATGCACGCTTACCTATCTCTTTCACCGACGATGGTATGCTGACCGATGAGACTGTGTAGCAGCCCTCAAAGGCTCCATAGCCTATGGTCTCTTGCGAGAAATCATCATCGAAGACTATCTTCTTGATCAACGAACGGAAGTTCTGCCACGGCATAACCGTGCTACTGGAACTCTCCGTGTTCCACTCGATGTCGTCATAGACAGTCAATACGCCTGTCGTCTCGTCAAACTCCCATCCGTCACCATCGACGGCATACGCTGGCGCAGAGATGACCAGCATCAACAATGTGGCCGCAGTGCAGCCTAAGAACTTTGTAAGTCTACTCATTTTCTTTTGAGGTGTTACAAGGGTGAACTTTACAGTGAATTTGCCTCCCGCTTACACGTGGACGTTAATTGCACTACAAATGTGTATAAAAAAAAACACCATCAAAATAAATATAACGTTTTAACGTTCATCAAACGTGATTTTCTGAGCAAGGCACTGTCGCAGCGTGTACACAAGGTCATCCTTCCGCAATGGTTTGACCTATCTATGTTATGCTAATCAAATGTTCATCAGCGGTTTATAGCAACATCATCAAATCCCTATTATACCCATTCACTCCCGCCCCAAATTCTCCCCCCACATCCCCTCCAACATCTCTATCGCCGAACGAGACCTGAACACCTTATCCCGAAAAGCCCTAATAGCCGACATCGACATACCATCCTCATACGAGTTGACCAAGAAGTCAGCCTCCAACAATATCCTATGGTCACACGCCTCAACACCCTCATACGTATGATGATGAGCTATCAACCAACATATCCGCTCCGTCTCCTCCTCCGAGAATCCCCCCACCTCGGCAAGCACACCACGTGCCTCCCCTGGACCCAACTCCTCCTGAGCCTTGCCGTTGCAGTTGCCATACTTCGCCTCCGCGGCATGTATGCCTATATCATGCACTATCGCCGCCGCCTCAAGCACATACTGCGTCTCCGCATCGAGACCCTCCAACGTGCCTATCGTGGCCGCAAAGTCGTGCACCTTGACGAAGTGCTGTATCCGCCTAACGTCACCTCCGTCATACTCTATCATCGCACGCATCAAGCGAGCAAGCTGCATATTCATCATTACCACAATATGTTACAACACCTGACCCTCCCTATGCCCCTGCCGCTTAGCCAACTTTATATTAGCCTCAAGCTGCGCACGCTCACCCTCAGGCAACCCAAAGTCCATAAACCGCTCAAATATATACGTCTCAGCCAACGACGTAGGATGCGTCATGTCATCAGCATAAAACCGATAATCCCGCAACTCGTCACACACTATCTCAAACGACGGGAAATACTCCACACCCGCCCCATGACTCCCCACAACCTCCTCCACCGCCATAAGCAACGTGGCCTTACTTACCGCATTACCATGAGCCCCATCCGCCAAATGACGTATCGGACTTACCGTGAATATCACATCCCGACCCCCCGCCATACTCACTACATCCTCCAAAGCCGCCACACACTCCCCAACCGACAACCTGAACCGCGTGAACTCCCCCCCAGGACGCTTCAAACAATTAGTCACCACCTCCCCCGACACATTATGCCTGAAACACCACGCCGTACCCAACGTCACTATCACCACCTCCACACCACCCCAACGCCTATGCGCCTCACTCAACTCCCCATTAGCATGCTCCAAAAACTCCTCCTCCGACCCTCGGGCATGACGCGTATGATGACTGAACGAACACACCCTGCCATCACCCGCACCAACCATCACACAATCCCCCACCACAAACGGCCTGCCACTGACCACCCTACCCAGACTACCCACCACCGACAGCGGGTTATACGTCGTACCCAACGGATTGACCACCACGTCAAAACCACACATCCCCATACGCCGACCTATACTGTCAGCAAAACAACTCCCCAACACAAGCATCGGCCTGCCAAACGACACCGACACACGCGACCGACCCACCTCCACCGGTGTACTCCACCTAATCATCTCGCCTACATAAAACAAGCCCCGCGACTGCCGGCACACACCCTGCAAGCCGCGAGACCCTGTTATGCTACGTCAACGACTACTTACGCGTATACACCTTAACCCACGCCACACTCATATCCGCATTGGCAATGTCCCCCTCGCCAACAACGTTCGAGCTTATGCCAATATACATAGGCTCCTGCGGCACATTCGCCTTAGTCGAGTACACCTCCACACCATTCACACTCCACGTCAACTTGTCCTGAGTCCACTCCAACGCATAGATGTAGTAATCCGACCCATAGTTCACATCACCCACGCTACCCAACTTATTCAACCCGCGATGGCTCACACCCATAACCACATTCTTCCCAACACCAAACGTGGCCACATTAACCTCCAAGTTGTTATCCGAACGCAACCAAATGTTATCCGTCACAGGCGACTTTGCACCAGTAACCTTCACCTTGAACTCATACTTGCCAAACTTCTGACGGAACCCGTCTCCCGTATTGACAAGCGCCGCCGTAGCGTCAAACTGTGCCTTAACAAAACCCACCTGGGCATTCCACGCCACACCCTCCGCCTTGCCCGCACGCGTCGCGATAGTAAGACCATTCCCCACCTTGATGTTCCCATCATCAAACTTCTGCCTCTCGTCCGCCAAGCTATACGTCACGCCTGCCGTCTTCTTCCCCCAATAATAACCCGTCATCCACTTGCTGCCATCCAACTTGCCACCCTTGAACTCGTCCGCAAACACAAGCTCCCACTTGTCCACATCCGCAAACGTGTTATTCTTCACGCACTCATAATACCACTTCAAATCCTTATTCCCCTCAAGCTTGCCGAACTCCTGCAACTCCCGCCACTGCTCACTCTCCTTAAACCTGTTCTTGTTCTCCAAATCCCTCTTCTTCGCAACAAACGCCTCCGTCTTCACATACTCCTTCAACGCCTCATACTTCTTCAGCCTGTCAGAGTTATGCACCTTCATGTAGTTCTTATACGCGCCCGACCCCGCCATACGCACTGCCGTCTTCACATTCTGGTTGCCCTTCAACTCCTTCAGTCGCTTCTTCTTCTCAGGGTCACTGGCCGTCCTCAACGACAAGTACTCCTTATACTCCGCCGAGTTGATAGCCTGCTCCGCAACACGGTCCTTGCCCGCTCCCACAAACTTCAAATAATCCTTGATGTCCGAGCTCTTAGCCAACGACTTATACTCCTGCTCCTTCCTGTACTCCTCCGTCTGATTGAACCGGTCATTCTTCAAATGGTTCACCACGCTCTTAAACTCACTCGTCGATAGCTTACGCTTCAGCTCCTCATACCTCTTCAGCTCCGCCCCACCGCCTATACGCTGGAACTTCGCATAATCCGACTTCCTCTGCTCAAGCTGAGCCTCATATTTAGCAGTAGTGGGGTACTTGCCGCCACCAAACAAAAAGCTGAATATTCCCATGTTCAATCTATCCCGTTTTGTTATAATATACTAACTACAAAGATAGTCAAAAACACATAACTCACACCAACTCCCCACTATTTTCAACACAAACACCCATTCCACGCTCCACTCCAAAACCCTCACCCCACCCCACCCAACTCCTACCAACCTCCTACCAACCTCCTACACAACTCCTACAAACATTATTGCCCGAAGCATACTTGAAGCATACTTGAAGCATCAACGAAGCATCAAACCCCAAAAACCACACCCAAAAACATCCCCCAACACCCTACCACACACCCACTTACAAACCCAAACCCACCCCACTTTTTTCACCCCCATACCCCCAAATACCCCCAAAACACCCCCATGATACCCCCATGATACCCCCACACACACCCACCCCACTACCCACGATTCTCTCCAAAACTCTCCCTCCGCAACCGACCACTAACCTCACACCACACCCTACCCCACGACTTCATCCTCCTATACGTCGACCGAAACAACGGCACCTTATAACACAACAACACAAAACCCACCAACAAACACCCATACGCACCCCACCCATACAACTCCTTAACCGCCATAATCACCACCCCACGACCCACCATCCCCACCCGCTCCCCAAAACCCAACACATCCCGACTCATCGCCACATGGTCAAACATCTCACCATACCTCCCCATGAAATCCCCCACATAATAATCCAACCCATACGAATACAACGCGCTCCCTACCACCCCTCCCACAATCATATGAAACATATTAAACACCGACAACGCCATGAAAAACGTCTCAAACGTCATCAAATCATGCAATATCACCATCAACGACACACTTATCACCGCATAACCAAACGACCTCGCCATAACCACCCCGCCCAACACCCCAAACTCAAACTCCGACGACACACTCACATAAAACCACACCAAATACCCACCCACAACCCAAAAACCCAACGTCGTCAACCGCAACGCATTAAGACCCCACACCTTCATCCACAACAAACTCACCACGCACCCCAACACACACCCCGCAAAACACCACACATCATTCCCCGCCACCGTAATCTTACCATAACCCATACCCGACCCATAAAACACCTCCTCCAACACACGCTCCGACGACAACAACAACTCCCCAACAGCCACAATACCAAACACCAACACCACCCTGCGCACCCGCCATATCGACGGCACAACATACGCATGCTCCGCCAAAAACGACCTCACCACAGCCAACACCAAACTCACCACAGCACCCACTCCCACCATCCGCAACGCCCACGAATGCAACCAGTCCAACACCCTACCATAACAAAAGAAATACGCCGTCAAAAGCAACGTCGTCAACCACAACACCCCACCCAGCCAATCCACACCAGCCAACGGCATGACCGGCATAAAACGCACCCGCCGCGTCAACAACGACAACAACACGCACACCACCATGAACAAACCACACATCAACCAATGCATATACTCCCACTTCCACGTATAAGCCACCCACGCCGCCACATAATCACTCACCTGCATCATCCCCAAAATGAATATGTGCAACACCGGGAAAAACACCCGGAAATCACGCCTCGGCGTTATCCACAACTGTATATTGCTCATGCACTCAAACGTCCCCTGTATCTTGCAAAAACCACTCACCACGCACAACAACCACAACGTCGGCAAATTCGCCGCATACGCCGCACCTATCGTGCAACCGCTCAACACAAACGCCGCCCCAAACAACAACGACTTGTTCGTATGACGAAACTTCATCCGGAACAACAACGGGAAATACACGCTCATCCCCGCCAAATGGCAATACAGGCACATCAACACATCCTCCCGCAACAACTGCCTGCTGCCCACCACCTCATTTATCGCACCCATATACATCCCCCCCGACATCTGAAAACATGCAGCCAACACCACATACACCCACGGCCGCACACCCCGCGGCACAAAACCACGAAACATCGGCAACCAGTCAAACTTCATAGGTGGCATATCCTCTACCTCCACACTAAGCTAATAACGCACCTCACACTCCACATTCAGCCCCGCCCTCAAGCTCCCCCACGTCACGCTATCCCGCTCTATCACTATCTTCACCGGCACCCTCTGCTCCACCTTCACGAAATTACCCGTCGCGTTATCCTGCGGCAACACCGAGAACGCCGCCCCCGTGCCCCCAGCTATCGCGCTAACCCTTCCCCTGATCATCACCCCAGGCACCGCGTCAGCCTCAATATCCACCTCAGCACCCACCCTGATATGGCTCATCTGAGTCTCCCTGTAATTCGCCACAACCCACTTGTCACCCCCATCCACCACGTCCACCACCGTCTGACCAGGCTGTATCAACTGCCCCTCCACAATGTCCCTCCGCCCCGTAGTGCCGTCACACGGCGCCGTGATGACCGTATACGACAAATTCAACCGCGCCAACTCCAGCCGCGCCTCCGCCACCCTTATCATCGCGTCATTCTGCCCCAGCCGCACCTCCTGCTCCTGCTTTGTCAACGCCGTAGAATTCTTCTGCCGCGTCAACTGGTCATAACGAGCCTTAGTCGCATTATACTCCGTCTCCGCACGCTCATACTGCTGCTGCGTAGCCGCACCATTATCACGCAACTCCGAATACCTCCGCAACTCGCTCTCCGCATTCTTCAGCCTGATCCTCACCTCCTCAATGCCAGCGTCCGTCACCGATATGTTGTTCGCCGTAGTCGAGATGCTCGTGTTCATCGCCACCTTGCCCGTCATCGCGTTCTTATAATCCGCCTCTGCCTGTGCCACAGCAAGCCTATACTCCACATCCTCAATGACAACCAAAGTGTCACCCCTCCTCACCTCCGCATACTCCTCAAACCGCACCTCACGCACAAAACCCTGTACCCTGCTGTTCACAGGCGTCACCAACTGCCTCACCTGCGCATTGTCCGTATACTCCACGTCGCCCAAGTGCACAAACCGCGAGCATACCACGCATACTCCCGCCACCAATGCCACAATAACCACAATGTTAAATGCCACGCGGGCGTTCCTTCTGTTGTTCATTCGTCTCGTCTCCTATAATGTGCCCGTCACTGCCTTCAGGGCTATGTTCCTGTATACTATGTTAATATCCGAATTCACCAACTCCAACTCCTGATTGAGCTGCTGGTTCGACGCGTCAAGCATATCAGTGATGAGAGCCATACCGTTCAAATAACGATAATGCACCACCTCATAATTCTCATGCGCCAACTGCACACTCTTCAAATGCGTCGCATGATCCCGCTTCGCCTCCTCCAACCTCACATACGCCGCATGCGTGTCCGCCTCGCTCTGCGACACCTGCCGCGCCAGGCGGGCACTCGCCACCCGCGCCGCACGCTCACCCTCCACAACCTTCCGCCTAGTCTTATACAGCGACCCCAAATTATAACTCACGTTCACCCCAGCATACCACACGTTCACATTCTTATCCAGCACCGGCACCTCATACGTGATCGGCCCCTCCAGCTTATCCTCCACCCTCAACGCCACCGTCGGCCTGTAACCCGCCCTGCTCACCGCCACGCCCGTCTCAGCCATCTCCACACCCTTGCTCGCCAACATCACCTCCGGACTGCGCCTGCCCAACTCTATCCACCACTCCTCAGCCATCTCCTCACAACCACGACTCCCAACAGCCGTGTCCGGCTCCGTAGCCGCATCCGCTGGCAACCCCAACGCCGTGTTCAAATAACGCGTCGCTATGTTCGCCGCATTCTCCACCTGAGTCAAGTTCAACCTCAAGCTCTGCAACTGCAGCTCATACCGAGTGATGTCACTCTTCAACGCCGTCCCTGCCCTATAATTCGCCTCAATGTCTTCCACCAACCGCTGCGTCTGGTCTATGTTCTTCAACAATATAGTCCGCTGGTTCGCCAACTTGCACAAATCCAAATAATAACCCGCTATCATCAACCGCACACCCTGCCGCGTCGCCACGTGCGCCAACTCCGCCATCTCCTTCTCCAAACCCGCCATCTCAACACCCCTCCTGATAGCCCCCCCAGCATACAGCATCTGAGTGATCGCTATCGAATACGTGTTGCCAAAATGAGGCGTCTCCACATTCATCCCCCCACCAAAATCCCTGTCCGCTATCCACGCGTTCCCAATGACCGACAACGTCACCCCAACGTCAATATCAGGCCCCATCGCGCCACGCGCCACGCCCACCCCAGCCGCAGCCTCCTCCACAGCACTCGCCGACACCACCATCCCCGGGTTATGCTCCTCCGCCATCTCAAACATCTGCTCAAGCGTCATAACCTGACCCCAAGCTTCCACACCACACCACACCACCATAAGCACGCACACCACGCACCTCGCTATCTTCTCTTTCATCTCTTTCCTTTTGCTCCGCGAATTTCGCCATTCAACACCACTCCACTCACGTCGCTTTTTTGCCTAAATTAGTCCCAATCGAAACTAAAAGGTTAAATTTGCTGTCATGAACGACGCAAGGGTCATCTACATCTCCGACATCGAGCGAAACCACCGAGGACTAACCCTCGGCGACGAACTCTCCGTATTCCACGGCTCCGGCATATCCCAAATATTCGGCTACGAAGCCCGATCCTCATTCTACTTCCGAGCCTTCGCCTACATGCTCATACTCCACGGACACACCACCATCAAAATCGACCAACGCCCCTACGACGTCCACCAAGGCACCCTCCTCTCGCAATCCTCCATGCACCTCGTCCAATTCCTCCATGTCTCACCCGACTTCGAATTCAAAGTCATGGCCGTCACACTCCCCATGATCGACCGACTCCGCAACCTCAACATACGCCCACGCATCGCCGAAGGCGTCCGCACACACCTCCAACCCATAACCCCCCTCACCGCCCCAGAATCTCAACTCATAGAACACGCCCTCGACGACATCGGCAACGCCATAGCACGACCCAACCACCACTTCCACCTCGAACTCGTCCAAAACTCCCTATGCCGCTTCTTCCTCGAATACGACAACATATTCGCCTCACGACCCGACAACCCCGACTCGTCCCTTTTGAACCCTCGACGACAACAACTCGTCGACCACTTCATCAACCTCGTCTCCAACAGCCTCCACCTCCACACCGACATCAACTTCTACTGCGACAAAATGGGCATCACCCCACAATACCTCAACCGCGTCATGACCTCACAAACCGGCATGCGACCCTCCGACTTCATCCGCGAAATGCTCTACGCCGAAGCTCGCAACCTCCTCGCCTCCCCCACCCTCTCCATCCAAGACGTCGCCGCACGACTCGGCTTCGCCGACCAATCCTCCTTCGGCAAATTCTTCAAACGATGCGCCGGCATCACCCCCTCCCAATTCACCAAAAAAACCAACCCCTAAACCGCCCCCACATACTTCCCCAATCCCCTAACGGCAACCCCCACTTGCACACCCGCCGCCCCCATCCCCTCTACGCCGCCAGGCGTGCCAAAACCCCACTTGCACACCCGCCCCCCACATCCCCTCCACGCCGCCAGGCGTGCCAACCCACACCCCAACCCAAAACTCTCTCCCCCTAAAATTTGTCACATTCTGTTATTTATTCGTATATTAGCCCCCGAATCTTTAAACCTTAAGACATGAACAAACCACTCCTGGCGCTATCCCTTATCCCCCTCGCGCTCGCAGCTTGCACCCCAAGCGACATCATCCCCAACATCTTCTCCCCCAAAATCCAACTCGACCAGTGCGGCTATATGCCCAACGCCGAGAAAATGGCTCTCCTCTCCGCCCCAGGCTCCAAATTCACCATCATCAACTCCAGCTACCAGGAAGTCTACCACGGCAACGTCTCCGAACCCCAATACTGGGCAGAAGCAGGCGACACCGTCCGGCAAATCGTCTTCTCCGACCTCGTCACACCCGACAAATACTTCATCCTCGTCGACGACTCCCTCATCTCCTACCCCTTCACCATCGCCGACACCGTCTACAACGCCGCCCGCGCCGCAACCCTCAAAGCCTACTACTACAACCGCGCCTCAATGGCCATAACACCTCAATACGGCGGCCAATGGGCACGACCCGCAGGACACCCCGACGACTCCATCCTCGTCCACAAATCCGCCGCCTCCACACAACGACCCGAAGGCACCGTCCTCTCCATGCCCGGCGGATGGTACGACGCCGGCGACTACAACAAATACATCGTCAATAGCTCCATAACCACCTACACCCTCATGCTCGCGGCACGCCTCTACCCCAACGCCGCCAAAAACACCACCGTCAACATCCCCGAGTCCGGCAACGGCCTCCCCGACATTGTCAACGAACTCCTCTACAACCTCCGATGGATGATGACCATGCAGGACCCCAACGACGGCGGAGTATACCACAAACTCACCACCCTCTCCTTCGAAGGCTTCATCATGCCAGCCGACTGCCATAAGACACGCTACGTCGTCCAGAAAAGCACCGCCGCCGCCCTCGACTTCTCCTCAACCATGGCCTTCGCCGCTCGCACTCTCCCACTCATCTCCGACTCCCTCAAACCACTCGCCGACTCCTGCAAGGCCCAAGCGCAATACGCCTACCAATGGGCTCTCGCCCACCCCGACGTCATCTTCGCTAACCCCGCCGACATCTCCACCGGCGACTATGCCGACCACGACATCAACGACGAATGGCTTTGGGCCTCAACCGAAATGTTCCTCACCTTCAACGACGACCGTTACAGCCTCGAAGCTCAAAAACACAAAGGCTCTTTCAGCATCCCCGAATGGCGCAAAGTCGGCACACTCGCCTACTTCTCCATGCTCATCGACAATAAAACAATAAACGGCTTCGACCCCCGCGCCGCCGTAACAGCAATGGCCGACACACTCCTCGCCATCGAAGCCAACTCCCCAGCACAACTCAGCCGCATATCCTTCGACTGGGGCAGCAACTCCTTCATCGCCAACGACGCCATGCTCAAACTCGTCCTCGCCAAAACCGGAGCACCCAACGCTCAAAAACTCGAAGCCTCAGCTCTCAACGACCTCCACTACATCCTCGGACGCAACGCCGTAGGCTACTCCTTCCTCACCGGCATAGGCTCCCACCCAGCAATGCACATACACCACCGACCCTCCGCCGCCGACGGCATCAACGACCCCATACCAGGTTTACTCGCCGGAGGACCCAACACACGCGTCCCAACCGACTGCGGCTCCGACTCCCCTCGTAGCTCCTTCCCCGCCGCCGCCTACACCGACCAGGAATGCAGCTACTCCACCAACGAAATCGCCATAAACTGGAACGCCCCGCTCCTCTTCCTCCTCCTCGCCCTCACCGACTAACCCCCTCCCCAAACGCCGAAGGCGTATCCTTAGCGCGAACGCGCATGTA
>CAZPPW010000054.1:0-11915 GCA_964588595.1 uncultured Marinilabiliaceae bacterium | reverse complement strand
GGGCAACGTCTTTACACCGACCGTGGGTTAGCACGCCTTCGGCGTAGAGACGATGTGGGCATCGTCTGTACAACTGTAGGTTAGGGTGCGCCTTTGGTGTTTTGTTTATTATTAAAGGAATGGCGGAAGGGGGGATTCGTCACTCGCACGGTTGTGGAATGGGGGATGGGAGAGGGTGTGAATGGGTGAGGATTTGGGAGATGAGGGAGATTTTGGGGAATAAACATCGGCTGAAAAGGGCGTGATTTTTGGTGAATATAGAAGGAAACGTGAAATGGGGCGATTGGGTGTCGCACGACCGAATTATGGGCGGTGTGGGAGGGGAGTGTTGTGGAATATTTGTAGGAGGGGTGTGGAATTGGCGGATAAACATGGGTGGAAAATTGCATTTGTTGTTTTACGAGAGAGCGAGAAAGAGACGCGGAGCATCTGGGTAGCATCCGCGGAGCATAGTTGGAGCATCAGTGGAGCATGCATGGAGCATGCAAGGAGCATTAGGGCGGGTTTTGGGGGTAGGGGAGAGGCGTATGTACATGGGGCGGTTTGCAGAGGGGTAGGGTGGCTATTGGATATACGAAGAGAGGGGAGCCTTTGGAGGGCTTCCCTCTTGATTATGCACCTGTGCTTATAAGCTGTTTAGTATTGCGCGTTTTGTGGGTCGAACTCGGTCCATCCGTCGAGCCAGCTGTCGCCTGCGGCGAAGGCGCCTATGTAGTCGACCTTTTCGAAGCCAGAGGAGAGGAGGGCGTCGCTGAAGTCGGCGGCGGAGAGCATTGCGCTGCCAGCGGCGGGCATATAGGCTACGCCGACTTTGCTGTTGGGCATTGTGAGGTTAAGGTCGGACGCTTGGCACTGCTTGTTGCCTTTCTGTGCGAGGAAGAAGTCGTGCGAGAAGGAGGTTTTGGACTCGTCGTAGGTCTTAGTCTCGTAGTCGTAGAGGGCGTCCATGGTGGCTTTGTTGCAGTCGGCGCCGAGGAGCTCCATATCGGCGAACCACAGGTTCTCGAGTTTCAGTTTGCCCTCGGTGGCCATGGTCTGGGTGTTGCCCTTCTCGCTGTCGAGGATGAGGCCGATGGGCCAGCCGATGGCGACGGAGTTGAAGCACGAGAGGCGGCTGGAGCGGCGTATGTGCATAGCGGCTTGGAACTTGCCGAGTGCTGAGCCGTTGTTGGGGTAGACCTCGCCACCGTTGATGTAGGAGTCGTCGTTCTTGAAGTTGGCGTCTTGACCCATGGGGCCTACGAAAGTGACGTTGGAGAATGTGGCGGTGGTGTAGGGCTCAACTGTGGCGCCGTCGGCGCAGTTATCGCTCTCGAAGCCATTGGAGCGGCTGGTGTCGGCCAGGCGCGGGTCGCGTACGCTGAGGCAATATTGGACTTTGCCGCTGAAGCCGTTGTCGGTGTCGAACTCGTCGTCCCATCCGTGGTAGGCGATGAGGTGGTTGCAGTTGACTGTGCCGCCGAACCATTCGTAGCTGTCGTCGTTGCAGTAGGATACCTGTACGTGGTCGATTTGCGTGCCTGATCCTACGGAGCCGAGTGTCAGGCCGTTAATCTCCTTGTCGGCAGCGAAGGGGTAGCCGGCGAACTCTATGCGGACGTAGCTTATGATGCCGCTGTTGTCGGCGTCGTTCTCGCCGCCGTGCTTGGTGCGAGGACCGCCCTCGATTTGCATTTCGGCTTGGTTGTTGCGAGCCTTGCCGCAGATGATGAGTCCGCCCCAGTCGCCTGGCTTACGGCTACCTGCGGCCTCTTCGGAGGTGAATACGATAGGCTCGGAGGCGGTGCCTTGCGCGATGAGTTTGCCGCCACGCTCGACGATTAGTGCTGCTTTGGTCTGCTTGTCGCCCTTGATGATGGTGCCCGGCTCGATGGTCAGAGTGGCGCCGTCGGCGATGTAGACCCAGCCTTGGAGGTAGTAGGTGCCTTTGGCGAGGGTTTGTGTGCCGTTGAAGACGAAGCCTTGGTCGCCGTTGCCGATGACGTTGCCGTCGAAGAGGAGGTTGTCACAGGCTTTGAGTCCGCCGTCTTCGCTCCAGTTGTACTCTGGGGTTGATGGCTCGTCTGTGTCGTCGTCGTCGCACGCTACGAAAGCTGGTGCGGCAAGGAGGCCTGCCATGAGAGACCAGGCCAAGATGTTGTTCTTTTTCATGTTGTTAGTTATGTGTTGTTATTTGTTTGTTTAGAATTTGAAGTTGAGGCCGACCTGAATGTTAGTGCCAGGGCGGTAGCTCTTGGTGACCTCGTCCACCTGGCTTGTGGTGCCGTCGGAGTGCAGGGCGTCGGTCTGTTGTTCGAAGTTGACACGTGCGCCGAGGAGGTCGCGTATTGCCACGTTGAGTTCCACTTTGTCGGTGAACTTGTAGCGTGCGGAGAGGTCGATGACGTTGCGAGGCATCTCGTAGCTATGGGGTATGTTGGCGGAGTCGTCGCCTCCTGTGGTGCCTACGCTGCGTCCTACGCCAATGATGCGTTTGCCGATGCGGTTGTAGAGGGCGCCGATGTTGAGTTTGCTGTTGGTGGATGTGTAGAAGAGGCCGACATTCACGAGGTAGGGTGATTGGCCTTGCATGGGGCGGTCCTTCTCGCGGCTGCCTGGGGCGAACTCGACTTTGCTGTCGATGAGGCTTGCGTTGGCGGATAGGCTAAGGTTGTCGATGCCGAGGAAGTCAAGGTTCTTGCGCACCTCGAGCTCTATGCCGTAGTTGCGTGCGGCTTGGGCGTTTTTGTAGCTGTAGGTCAGGTCGGTGCCGCCCTGCACGGTGTATGTCCACTCGATAGGGTCGTTGAAGTGCTTGTAGAAGAGTGCCAGGCTTATGAGTTCGCTTTGGGAGGGGTACCACTCGTAGCGCAAGTCGACATTCTGCACGTAGCATGAGGTGAGGTCGGTGTTACCCATCACATCTGCGGCGAGGTCGAAGTCGTAGAACACTGAGGGAGACACTTCGCGGAACTCTGCCCTGTTGACCGACTTGCCGTATGCCAAGCGGATGATGTTTTTCTCGTTGATGTTGTAGGAGATATTGACTGAGGGGAAGAGGTCCTTGTTGTCGTAGTCCTTGTCTTTGGGGCTTGCCTCGTAGTCGCGTGTGTGGCTTGTGAGGGTCATCTTGTTGGCCTCGAAGCGTAGACCGGCGTAGATGCTCACGGGGCCTATCGGGAGGTTCAGTGCGATGTAGGCTGCGCCGAGTTTGTTCTTGCCCTCGTAGTTGTTGCGCCACTTGACCTCCTCGAGAAGGTAGAGTTTGTCGGCACCGTAGTTCTCGTTGACGAGCAGCTGTGTGGGGATGTCGTAGAGTCTGAAGCCATCGGGGAGGGTGTTGTGGGCGTGGTTCCAGTTGTAGAGGAAGTTGCGGGTGAAGTAGTCGCGGTTGCGCAGTTCGGCGAATGCGCCGGCCTTGAGCATGGGGTGCCACTCGTTGATGTCGAAGGTGTGGTTGTAGTTGATGTTGGCAGACTCCACGTTCTCGTCGAGGCGTGTGAACTCACGGCTTATGTCGTTGCTTGACGATAGGGCTATGACGCCGGTTTCCATTTTGTCGTTGAGGTGGTAGCGTTTGCGGTCGGGCATGTTCCTGTTGGATACGGCCCAGCCGAGCCCCCAGTCGAGTGCGCTGTTGTCGAACTTATGCTTGCCTGTCAGTTGGCCGTTATATGTCATGCGGCTCTGGTAAAGGGTCTCGGCACTGCGGATGTTATCGCCTTGTGCGTTGACGCCCTCACGGCTTGTGTAGCGGCTCTTGCCGAGTTGGTTGAATATGTTCTTCAGTTCTATCCTGTTGCGTCCTGCCTCGCCGATGAAGGCCATGTTGAACATAGCGCCGATGCGGACGTTGTGGTTGTACTGTTGGTCGGTGTCGTTGTGGAGGTAGTTGCTGCGGTCGTTGCTGGTGTCGTATACGCCGAAGAGGCAGTTCTTCATGTCGGCGAAGCGTCTGTGGTTGTTGGCGTAGTTGGCGGCGCCGAGGAGTGTGAGTTTGCGTGAGCCGAGTTCCCATACGCGGTTTATGGCGAAGTTGGCGGAGAAGTCGGCTATGGGTGTGGAGGACTTAGTGGCCCAGTCGTTGTTGAAGCCGTTGCCTTGCAGGTCTATGCCATTGTCGGCAATGGTGTTGAGGTTGGCTTTGATGCCGCCGTTAAACATGCGCATGCCGTTGTCGAAGCCGAGCCAGTCGGTGGGGCTCTTTTTGGCCTCGAGGAATGTGTGGCCATGCGTTTGGGTGTTGAAATTGCCGCTTATGCCGAACGATATGGAGTTGGAGAGGGGTATGTCTTTTGTGCGGATGATGATGAAGCCGCCAGTGAAATCGGCGGGGTATTCGGGTGTGGGTGATTTAACTATCACCATGTTGTCGAGTTGTGAGGCGGGGATGATGTCGAACGAGAAGGCGCGGGAGTCGGCTTCGGAGCTTGGCACGGAGCCGCCGTTGACCCATACGTTGTTGTATCTTTGGGACAGGCCGCGCACCATTACGAACTTGTCGTCGATGATGGAAATGCCGGGTATGCGCCTTACGACTTCGGAGGCGTTGCTATCTTGGGATTTGGATATTTGCTGTGCTGACACGCCGCTCTCGACTGAGAGGCTGCTCTTCATTGACTTGAGCATGGCGTTCTCGGTGCTCTGGCGAGCTTGTGCCACCACGGTGACCGTCTCCACGGTCAGTTCCTCGTTCTCGAGCTTAATGTCCAAGTCGGCTTGTTTGGGAGCGCATGTGATGGTTTGTGTCTGGAAGCCGACGTATTTGACCACGATGTTGTAGGAGGCGTCGGGAGTGGTTTTAATCTCGAAGTTGCCGTCGAAGTCGGTTATGGTGCCGTTGGACGTGCCTTCCACTTGGATTGTCACGCCGAAGAGGGGTTCACCAGTGGACTTGTCTATGACCCTGCCTTTGAGAGGTCCGCCAGCCCAAGCCGTGGCGCAGGCGACGAGTGCGAGGGCTGTGGCCCCGACCTTTCTGACGATTTGCTTAATCTGATTCATCTGTCATTTCCTTTAGTCGTCGCAAAGTTGGGGCTGTGTTGTTACAATGGTGCGACAGGGGTTTGTCATGATGGTTAAAAGAGAGGGGGATACAAAGAGGGAGCCCGAGACCTCGTGCAGGCCTCAGGCTCCCTTGTATAAATCAGTAATATAGGACGCTACTTCTTCAGCATAACTTGCGAGTGACTGCCCTCGACCTTGATCACTACGCCATGGAAATCTGAGTTCACCTTCCTGCCCGTCAGGTCGTAGTAGTCTGCCGTGGCGTTGTTGACCTTTGGCACGGCGATTGACGTGGTGCCCTTGGTATAGTTGGCCACACGATCCACGAAGTATGACCACAGGTTTTGAGTGCTATCATCGCCTATCCACGTGTAGTTCTTGTTGTAGTACAGCGTTGCCGTGTTGTCGGCCGAGAAGATAAATATGCCCGGTGACTCCTTTGCCTTGCCACTGAGGAGGATCTCTTGCTGTGTGGTGGCAGTCTCGTCGTAGTCGATTGTGACGCTCTTCAGCTTGGGACATTCCTTAAATCCGTGGTCGCCGATGTCGGTGAGCGTTGAGGGCAATACCACCTCCTCAAGGAGTGCGCATGAACAGAAAGCGTCGTCTCCTATCGTCTTCAATGGCGATGGCAGTTCTATCTTCTCGAGCGCAATGCACTCATTAAACGCCTCCTCGCCTATCGAGTTGATGCTTGCAGGCGTCAGGAACGTGACGGACTTGAGCGCTTCGCAGCTACCAAAGGCAAGTTTCCCAATCGAGGTAAGTGTCGTGGGGAACTCTATTGAAGTGAGACCACTATTGATAAATGCTCCATCCTCTATTGTTGTGAGTTTTTTTGGCAGAGTGATAGAGGTCAAGGCTGTGCATCCGGAGAATAGTTCTTGTCCTATAGTCTCAAGCTCAGTGGGGAGGGTGATATTCTTGAGATTCTCACATCCTGCAAATGCCCCTAAGTTGATGGTAGTGACTGTTGATGGTATTACTATCGTTTCGAGGCTTGTGCAACGTCTAAAAGCCTCAGCATCAATGGTTGTAAGACCCTCGTGCAAGGTTACGTTTTTGAGCGACGTGCACCCCCTGAATGTCTCTCCCGTTATTGTCTCTACGACACGGGGTATGTTGATTGTAGTGAGGAGCTCAAAGTTAAGGTAGCCAATTTCGTTCACATTGAAGTTGTCGGCGAACTCTACAGCCTTGGTGCTGTCAAAATCACCGCTTTGGAAATCATCCCACTCTACGTCGTCGCCATATAGCGTCAGTAGGTTCGTGGCGGGGTTGTAGTAGTAGCCAGTGCCAGCGATGAACTCGAGAGCTTTGCCATTATCGCCCAGGTAGCAGCTCAGGTTAGTTGCTGACTTGTCTTCTTTCACAGTGCCTATGTTGGAGTAGTTCTTGTCGTATACGATTGTGATGCCGTAATTAAACACCAATGTGCCCTGTGTATCTAAGTCGCTGGTGTTGGTGTTCCCAAGATAAATATTGTTGGGTTCTGTCGGGGTGTTAGGATAGTCGGGCATAAGCACCAATGTGTCGGGGCCACCATAGAAGGCGAGGTCACCTATCGACTTTACTGATGCGGGGATAGTGACAGAGGTCAACTTGGAGCAGTTCATGAACGCGTTGCTATTGATGCTCTCAATCTTGCTGGGGAATCTCACTGACTTCAATGCGCTGCAATCTTTGAAGGCGCACGCGGATATAGTCGTCACGCTCTCTGGCAGGTCGACGCTCGTAAGGTTGGTGAAATTCTGAAAGGCCCGATACGGTATCGTCTCAATATTGCAGTTGGCGGTAAACACGATAGATACCGTCTCGGACTTATAGGTCTGCACTTCATCCGTGGTGAAGTCGCCAGAGATGGTCAGTGTGCCTGAGTCATAACTCACGTTGCCATCGGCTGTTGCCGCCGTGGCTGCGGCGCTGAACAGTATGGCTGCCGTCATGGTGCGTAGCGTAAACTCTCGTAGTATTTTCATGGTAGTAGATTTAAAGATTCATCGTAGTGTTTTTTACGGTGGGGGGTTGCGTGAGGTTTGTAGGGGGTGATGTTAAAAGAGGGTTAAAAGAAATTATATCTTTGTTGGCATGAAGACAGAAGATATGATAATAGTGCGTAGTGCGAAGCGTCCACAGTGGACGCCCATGACCCAGAAGATAATCTCTATCAAGGAGGGGGAGCGCGGTGTGTGCGTGGTGTTCAAGGAGGGGCCTCGGAATTACTCGGCGGGTAACGTGGTGGCACTGCATGAGCGAGAGGAGATAGAGCCTAAAGACATTGAGATAAGCGTGGCGGACAAGCGGCAGTATGCGCAGAGGATATACCGATATAAATCGGAGCAGGGGGTGTTCTACAGGCTGGAATACTCGTCGGGGTTTGTGAGTGAGTATGCGGAGCATGAGCTGTCTATACGTGACAACGCGTTGCGCAAGCGGGAGGTGCGACGGATATTTGACTATCTCAAGGCGGTGGCGGCGCAGGGGGTGCTCAAGACGGAGGGCAAGGCGATATCGCTTGCAGACAAATATGAGAAGATAGCGTTCTTGCCTACGGACACAGCCCTTGCCGCATATCTGTCGGCCACGAACAATAGGGGCGGCAAGGTGCCTGTGCCGTTGCTATTCCCATTTCATAGCAATGAGAGCCAGATGGTTGCCGTGGCCAACGCCTTCTCGTCGCAGATATCAGTTATACAAGGCCCGCCAGGCACCGGCAAGACGCAGACAATACTCAATATTGTCGCTAACATCATCGCACAAAACAAGACGGTGCTGATTGTGAGCAACAACAACTCTGCCATTGACAACGTTGAGGAGAAGTTTCGCAAGGAGGGACTTGACTTTGTGATAGCTAAACTGGGCAGGAGTGAGAACCGCAATGACTTCATAGAGAGCGGGCAACGGCAGCTGCCCGCCATGAGTGGCTGGGGCGAGGCGGACTCACGCTCCATGATGCGCAACCTTGGTGATGTCAATGAGCGGATGCGCGTCATATTCGAGAGCCGCAACAGACTTGCCGAGGCGCGGCAGGAACTTAAGGCACTCGACATTGAGGGGGAGCATTATGTGCGAGAGAAGGGGGTGTCGAAGGACAGCCTTGACCGCTACCGGGCGGTGTCGTCGGGGCGGCTGCTTGAACTCATGGTTAATGAGGATATGGTGGACGAGATACGGGGGGATGTGGACAGCCTTGCGATAGCGCGTGCGATACGGGGGTTGATGCCGCGGCTGAGGTCGTATATTGGTGAGAAGCGGCTTGTGGGGATAGGAGGGAGCGTGCCGGCGTCGTTCCGGCGAGATATACGCGCCCTGTTTTATGTGAGCCGCGCACGGGAGTTGCGTGATGAGATAGGGAGGCTTGAGAAGCTATTGCAGGGTGAGGATGCGGACGCGCTGATGTCTAGTCAGGGTGAGCTCTCGATGCGTCTGCTACATAATGCCCTCCTGAAGAAGTATATGCCTACTGTGCGCGAGCGTGAGACGTTCGTGGTGGATGATCTTTATCACCGTTCGGACGTGGTGGTGGATGAATATCCGGTGGTGCTAAGCACGACGTTCTCGGCGGCGACGACGCTTGGGGGTGTGACGTTTGATTTTGTGATAGTGGACGAGGCGTCGCAGGTGTCGGTTGAGGCGGGGGCGTTGGCGTTGAGCCGTGGCAGGCGTGCGGTGATTGTGGGAGACCTCATGCAGTTGCCCAACATCGTCAGTGGCGAGGCTCGGGCGGGCATTGAGAAGGTCAACGCGGCGGCGCATGTACCTGAGGCGTATGACTGTCTGGAGAACAGTTTTCTTGCCTCGGTCACAAAGGTATTCGGTGATTGCCCATCGACCTTGCTGCGAGAGCATTACCGTTGCGACCCTATGATTATCGGCTTTTGCAACACCAAGTTTTATGGGGGAAAGCTAATCGTGATGACGGAGGGTGGCACGGCGGCCTCGATGCGGGTGGTGCGGACTGTGGCGGGTAATCATGCGAGACGTGAGGAGTGTGATGACGGGCACGTGTCGAGCTCGAACAGGCGTGAGGTGGACGAGCTCAAGGCGTTGTTGCGGCGTGAGGGGAAGGCGGATATTGGCGTCATATCGCCATACAGGGGGCAGGTGGAGCTTATGCGGCGTGAATTGGGTGAGGGCGTTGAGGTGGACACGATACATAAATTCCAGGGGCGGGAGAAGGATGTCATAGTGCTCAGCACGGTGAAGAACGCGTATGATGAATTTACTGACGACCCTAATCTTGTGAATGTGGCGGTGTCGCGCGCCCGTAAGGAGTTCATCCTCATAACGAACGGCAATGATGACGAGACGGCAGAGGGGGGTAATTTGCGCGACCTGATACGGTATATCGATTATAACCATGGGGAGGTGCGCGACAGCGATCTGCACTCTATATTTGACTTGCTGTATGGGTGCTATGCGCAGCGGCGGCAGCAGTATATAGCGCGCCATGGGCGTGTGTCGGGTTATGATTCGGAGAACATAACGTATGGGGTGATACGGACTATATTGGCGCGGAATCCTGACATGGCTAACCTGCACGTGTGGCCTAACTACAGTCTTCAGCTGCTTATACGTGACACATCGGGGCTCTCGGAGGCGGAGGCGAAGTTCGTGGTGTCGGGCAGTCATGTGGATTTCCTCATTGTGAACCGTTGCGGGAATGTGCCGGTGCTTGCGATAGAGGTTGACGGGGCGTTGTATCACTCTCGTCATTCACGTCAGCGTGAGCGTGACGCTCTCAAGGATGGTCTTTTGACGCGGTTGGGTTTGCCTGTGTTGCGGTTGTCGACGACGGGGAGCGGGGAGGTGGAGCGGATAGAGGGGATGATCAGGGAGAGGGTAGGGGGGTAGAAAAATCTTACTCCTCTAACTTGTCTAACAAGTCGAACATCTTGAGCATCTGCGTGAACGAGAAGGCAAGTGATGGGTCGTGCTCTCTTATGTTGGACAACTGCCGTGCGAAATTTAGGGCTTTGTCTATGTTGCCATGAGTCATGAGGTGCTGGAAGATGTCGACGGAGCGGAAGAACTTATCACTCTTATCGTAGGCTGGCCATACCTTGTGTAATTCTGCGGACATCTGCGAATATGAGGCGTATGTGGGTGTCTGCATTTTCGTCCAAAAGTGGAGCAGGAACCAGAACTCCGTGCAAGGCATCGTCTCGACAAAAATAAAGGCCTTGCTCTGCTTCTCGAGTGCCTTCTTGTGTGACATGTACATATTGAATTCCCTCTCTCTGCCAGTCTCATTGATATGGTCGAGGTCTATCACAATCACTATGTAGTCGTAGCCCTCGGAGTATTTGACTTCGGCGAGCCTGAGCATCGTGGCAATGTCGGAGTGTTTTGGCAAGGTTGGGCAGATGTTGAAGGCGCACGAGCGTCGGGCGTCGCGTAGGCGTGAGAAATAGTAGTGCTCTGTTATGCCTTCGCCAATCACGACGATACTTTTCTTATTTCTCATTGCCATGCAGATTGAAGTATGGGCTGGCGACGAAAGGGAGAGCGATTATTTTGCCTTGCCTGTAGGCATTGTAGGGTGAGATGTTCTTGTGGAGGCTGGCGTTAGACAGGCGTGAGAGGAGCGTTGCGCCGTTGCCGTCCTTCTCGGTGAACCATACGACATCGCGTCGCAAGAAGTCCTCGTTGAGGAGATTTATGTCGTGCGTGGTGAAGATGAGCTGTGAGTGGTGCTCGTCGGTGTTCATCAGGTAGCTGCGGAGGAGGTAGGTGAGGAGTTCGTAGTGGATGCTTGTCTCCATCTCGTCGATAGTCACTATGGTGTTGGTGGACAGCAGGCGGTGGAGCAGAGTTGCTACGCCCATGTATCGGATCGTGCCGTTTGACTCTGCCGCTTCGTCGAGTTCATAGTAGCCGCCCGTTGTGTGGTGCGTGAATGTGAGGCGTGTGGTGTCGGCATCGCGCAGTGTGAAGTCTGATATGTTGAAGTCGGACGCCTTGAGGAATGTCAGGAGGAAACGTTTGAGATTGCCGTTGTTGTCGTTTTTCAGTTGCGCATGGGTGTAGTGCCACAGGCCGAGCCGAGGGTAAATGAGCTCACTGATGGCTGTTGCGAAAAAGGTGTAGACATGGTTCAGCTGCGTGGCGCGGGACACGTTGACCGTGCCGAAGGCCGCCATGAGGCTACAGTTCTTCGTTGTGTTGCCGCGTATGTTTCTCTTGTCGTCGGGCGTGAGACGTAGTTTGTCGCCAAAAGAGACGGATGAGGAGTCGTTGGCGGCATCGTATGAGCGGCGGTATAGGATGGAGGGGTGCGTGGTCTCGTAGAAGGTCAATGATTCGTTGATGACTTTCGTGTTGTCAAAGTCTATCGACAAGACGTGCTTGTGGCCATTGAGGTAAAAGCACATTGACATTGTCGAAGGGGCGGTGCGAGAGGTGTCGTCGAACATGAAACGGTCGTATGCGATTGGTGCGGCCTTGTCGGCGGGTCGAGAGATCATGAGTTGTCGGAAGAAGTCGAGAGCCTCGAGAATCGTCGTCTTGCCTGACGCGTTGGCACCGTAGATGATAGCCATTTTGAGCAATCCCACGTTGTCGGGCATTCTTGAGATGTAGTAGTCGGCATAGTCGTTGTTGGCGCTCGCGATGAACGAGAGTGTCAGTTTCTGCTTTATAGAGCGAAAGTTGGCAACAGAGAATTGTGCGATCATGATGGATGTTCTTTCGGGTGAAGTTAATGATAAAAATGAAGAATGCGTAATAATCTTACGAAAATGTGGTTTTCTTGGTTAAGACAGGGGTTTTTCTGGCAAGTCAAAGCCAAATTTGCGGATTTTGCCTGTAAAATTTTTAAAATCTTGCGGGGAAAAGGGGTGTTTGTGGGGTGGATTTTGGGATGATTTGTGGTGCATTGGGTTCAGTATTGTTTCAGTATATTGGGGTGGGGAGGGAGCATTTTTGTC